>JACZXM010000167.1 GCA_022571615.1 Acidobacteriota bacterium
CCAGGAGCAAAAGAAATTTCAGGACTGGATGGACCGCATCCACACCGGGCACACCGGCACCAAAGACATCCGTAACCAGCAGGTGCAATGGACGCCCCTGGCCAAACCACTTTCCGAATGTACAGTTACTGTCGTGTCTACAGCCGGCGTCCATTTGGCTTCGGACCAGCCCTACGACGTGGCCAACCCCCATGGAGACTGGTCCTTTCGGGAGATTCCCACCAACTCCGACACTTCGGACCTGGCGATAACCCATACCCACTACAACCACGTCGAGGCCGACAGGGACATCAACTGCATGTTTCCCTTGGATCGGTTGCGGGAGCTACGCGACCAGGGGATTATTGGGGGAATATCCGCTACTGCCTACAGCATCATGGGGTTCATCCCCGACCCTACCTCGCTGGTGGACGAAACAGCGCCGGAGCTGGCCCGGCGAGTCCAGGCTGATGGCGTCGACCTGGTGCTCATGACTTGCGGTTGACCGATTTGCCACCGGTCCGTCGGGCTGGTGCAAAATCTGATAGAGGGCGCCGGGGTTTCCACCATTTCCATGACAGTGCAGCCCCACATAACTGCCAGTGTCGGCGCACCCCGGGCGGTGTACCTGCGCTTTCCCGCGGGCAACCAATTGGGGGAGGCGGGCAAGCCCCAGCAGCAGAGAGCGATCGTGACCGCGGCCCTTGAAGCAGCCAGCTACATCCAGTCTCCGGGCACCATCGTCGAGCTGCCGATCGGCGAAGGCGCGGTCGTATCCGCCGCCGATCTGCTGGCCGCGCTCGATGACACCGAGCTCCGGCTCAAGGTTCAAATACAGCGCGAATCGCTGGTGGCGGCGATGGCGAAGTTCGCCGAGAAGCGCGCGTTCATGGAGCTCGCCGCTACGAACTCCCCCGTGGCCCGCGAGCTGGCCGCTGCGCAGCAGGCGGTCATCGGCGGCGTCATGTCGCCACAGCATTTCCGCTCGCTGATCGACGATCCGTGCTTCGACGCGCTTTTTGAGACCATCACGCGCGACGAGGTGATGGCGGCCCAGGACGGTCTGCTCACCCGGCGCGCCAACTACGCGATGGCTGAGCTGGAGCTAGGGCGAGCGCGCACGCTGGCCCCCTTCGGTGGACAGATCGCCGAGCTGCAGGTCGTGGTCGGCCAGCGGGTCGGCGCCGGGACCAAGCTCCTCACGCTGGTGGACGCCCATCCGATTCGGGTGCGCATCGCGGTGCTCGAATCCGAGGCCGGGCTGGTAGGGGTCGGACGCCGCGCCGAGGTTATCTTCGCCGCCTTCCCCACTGAGACGTTCGTCGGACAGGTAGAGACCATCAATCCGTTGGTGGATCCTGAGACCAAGATCCTTGAGGTCACCGTCAGCCTGCCCAACCCCGAGCTCCGATTGCGTCCCGGCATGTTCGCCCAGATCACGCTCGACACCGAGATCTTCTCCGATCGCTTGCTGGTCCCGCACGCCGCCGTCCAGCTGCGCGACGATCGCCCGATGCTGTTTGTGGTGCGCAACGACCGAGCACAGTGGGTGTACATCCGGACGGGTCTGGAGAACACCGATTGGGTCGAGGTGCTCGAAGGCGTGCAGCCCGGCGACGAGGTGGTGACCAGCGGCCACTACAGCCTGGCGCACGACGCCGTCGTTCGTGTGGTCGCCACCGAGGAGGCGGAGGAAGGCCGGCGACCGTGACCGAGGGCGCCTCGCTCCCGGCCGCCGCGGTTCGGCGACCGGTCACCGTGCTGATGGGCTGCGTGGCGGTGTTGCTGCTCGGCTCGGTGTCGTTCGGTCGCCTACCGGTCGATCTGCTGCCGGATATCGCCACGCCCCGGATCACCCTGCTCACCAGTGCCGCGGCGCTGGCTCTGGCGCCGCAGGAAGTCGAGCGGCTGATCACCATACCGCTCGAGAACCAGGTGGCCACGGTGTCGGGTCAGCGGCGCATCAGCTCGATATCCCGCGAGGGCATGTCGGTGATTACGGTCGAGTTCCCGTGGGGAATCGATCTGGATCTGGCGGCCCTGCATATCCGCGAGGCGATCGACAAGGCCCGCCAGGTGTTGCCCCAGGGCGTCGAGCGCCCGGCAGTGTTGCGCTGGGACCCGGGTAGCGAGCCGGTGATGGGAGTGGCGGTGGCCGTCAGCGGCAGTTCTGGAGCGCTGCGCGAGATGGTCGACACCATCGTTGTGGCGCGGATGGAGCAGGTGACCGGCATCGCCGGCGCCCAGGTCACCGGCGGCGCCCAGCGCGAGATCCACGTCACCTTGGATCCCGATCGGTTGGTTCTGTACGGCCTTACGGTGGCTGAGGTCGAGCGCTCGCTCGAAGCCGCCAACGCCAGCCTCCAGAGCGGCAATCTGCTCCAGGGAGCCCTGCGGTATCAAGTGCGGGCGATGGGCGAGTTCCGCAACCTGCAGGAGATCGCCGATACGGTGATCGGGGTGGATCCTCGCCAAATACGGGTCAAGCTACGCGACATCGGCACCGTGGAGGAATCCACCCGGCCGCAAACGGCCGGCGCGCTTCTGAACGGCCAACCTGCGATTGGGATCCTGCTATACAAGGAGTCCGGGAGCAACACGATCGCGGCCGTGGAGGCTGCGCAGGTGGCCCTCCAAGAGCTGCGCGAGCAGTATCCGGAGCTCACGATCGAGGTTGCGTTCGAGAACGCCGGTTTCATATCCGGGGCCATCGAGAGCGTGGTGCAGAACATGGCCGTGGGGGGTCTGTTCGCGTTCGGAGTGCTGTTTTTCTTTCTGCGCGATCCGCGCAACCCGGTGCTGATCGGCATCGCGATTCCGATCTCGATCATCGCCACGTTCGTGCTCTGCTACTTCAGTGGCATCACGCTCAACATCATGACCCTGGGAGGGCTCGCCCTCGGCACCGGACTGCTGGTCGATAATTCGATCGTCGTGCTCGAGAACATCTTTCGTCTCCGCCAGCAGGGCATCGACGCGAAACAAGCAGCACGCCGGGGGGCCGAGGAAGTGGGGATGGCAGTGACCGCCGCGACCTTCACGACGATCGCGGTCTTCTTGCCAATTGCCTACGTGCACGGCGTCGCGGGCCAGTTGTTCGCCCCACAGGCCTGGACCGTGACCTTCTCGCTGCTGGCATCGCTGGTGGTGTCTTTGACCGTGTTGCCGTCGCTCGCAGCCCGTTTCTTGCACACCCCGGGCTCGGCACCGGCGTCCGAGCCCGGGATGAGACCGATCCGGCCGCCGAGCGCGCGTAAGCCAGGCTCCAGGCTCCGCCGTGGGATGCGTTCGCTGCAAAGGTGGCCGCTGCGACTGCTCGATGGGCTTCTGAACATCGGGCTGTTCTGGATCAAGCTGGCGGTGGAAGCCGTTGCCTGGATTGCCACACCGCTGCTGGATGTGTTCGAGGCCATCTACGAGGGGTTCGCGCGTGCCTACCACCGGAGCCTGGTGTGGTGTCTGGACCACAAGCCGGGGACGCTGGGTGGACTGGCTGCCCTGTTGGTCTGGGGCGGGGTTGTGGCCCGGAGCCTGCCCTGGGAGCTGATGCCGAGCGTCAACACCGGGCGGTTTGAGGTCACGGTCGATGTGCCCCCGGGCACGCCGTTTGAACGTCTCGAGACGATCGTCGGGCAACTGGAGGCCGCGGCACGCGACGGGGCCGGTGTCGCCTCGACCTTCGCCACGCTCGGGGCCGATCCCGGAGCGGTCACCTCGGCGGCCTCCGGCGCCGCCCGCCTCTCCCCTACCCGGGCGCAGCTTGCGGTCGTCATGTCGGGTGAGGCCTCGCGCCGCACGGTGACGTTGGCAGCCGCCGCTCAGGGGCGCGTGCGGCAGGCGGCGGCACAGATGCGCGGTGTACAGGTGGTTGTGGATCCGCAGTCCAATCCGCTTCAACGCTCGCTCGGGCTCGCCAACACCGGCTTCCGGGTGTTGGTGCGCGGCGATGACCTGGACCGCCTCCAAGAGCTCGCCGACACGGTCGCGGGGCGTCTGGCGTCGATCCCTGGCCTGGAGGACCTGCGCTCCAGCGCCGGGCGTGGCAATCCTGAGATTCGGCTGCAGGTGCGGCGCGATACCGCGGCAATCTATGGCGTCTCGGTCGAGGATCTCACGCGCACGCTCCGGAGCGCCCTCCAGGGCACAACGCCGACTCAATTTGTCGAGTTCGACCGGCGGATCGATATTCGTGTGCTCGCGGCGGGCGATAATTCGGGGATCGAGGCCATGCTCGATCAGCCCTACCAGACGCCGATCGGGCCCGTGCCGCTGCGTGAGTTGGTCGACTACGAGATCGCCGTCGGACCCAGCGAGATCGAGCGCCGCGACCGGGTCCGCGAGATCCCGGTGACCGCCTCACTGTCGGGAATCGAGCTCTCCGACGCGATCGCAGCAGCCGAAGCGGTGCTCGGACAAATCGAGATGCCGACCGGATACCGCTGGCGCATCGGCGGCGAACGCGAACAGGTCCAGGCATCCTTCCGCAGCCTGGCCTGGGCCCTGCTGCTGGCGGCAGCGCTCGTGTACATGGTGATGGCGGCGCAGTTCGAGTCCCTAGTTCATCCGTTCGTGATCCTGTTCACCCTGCCGCTCGGCTGGGTCGGCGTGGTCACCGCGCTATGGATGGTCGGCCTGACCGTCAACGTCGTGGCGTTGATCGGTGCGGTGGTGCTGACCGGCATCGTGGTCAACGACGGGATCATCAAGATCGACATCATCAACCGACTTCGCGCTCGGGGCGTACCGCTTCGCGACGCGGTCGAGCAAGGTTCCGCCCTGCGCCTGCGCCCGATACTGATGACCACGGTGACCACCATCTGCGCGCTCATTCCGCTCGCCCTCGGGCTCGGTGCCGGGGCCGAGCTCCAGCGACCCTTGGCGATCGCAATCATCGGCGGCGAGTTCACCGGCACCCTGCTGACGCTCGTCGTGCTCCCCGTGATCTACGAGATCGTCGACCGCCGTCCCTACCCCGTACCGGAAGCCTAGGACTTCCCACCCGACGGTCTACGGCTGGCTGAGAACTCTGCAACGGGATGCCCGAAGTATATGCTTTGGCCCTTCAGGACTCAGCGCCGGGCGGACGGCGCTGACACCGCGTAGGAGGGATCGATGCAAGGCCTGATGATGGACTACCAGTTGACGCTTCCGACGCTACTAGAGCGCGCCGAGGCCCTGTACTCATACCGCGAAATTGTGACGCGGCGACCGGACAAGAGCCTGCACCGGTACACGGTCGGTGAGTTCGTGCAGCGCACCCGGCGGCTGGCGGTGGCGCTCGTGGATCTCGGTGTGCGGCCCGGACAACGGGTCGGCACGTTGGCCTGGAACCACTACCAGCATCTGGAAGCGTACCTCGGCATTCCGGCGATCGGTGCCGTGCTCCACACCTTGAATCTGCGGCTCCATGCGGACGACCTCGCCTACATCGCGAATCACGGCGGCGACCGTGTGATTCTGGTCGACGAGGTCTTGCTGCCGCTGCTGGAGCAGATCCGAGACCGTCTCGAGGCCGAGACGATCGTCGTCATGTCGCAGGTTCCCGAGGGAGAGTCGCCGCCGGAGATCCCGAGCGGCATGCTCGATTACGAAGAGCTTCTGGCGGCCGCCGATCCCGACCGCTACACGCCGGCCGACCTCGACGAGAACGCCGCCGCCGCCATGTGCTATACGTCCGGCACCACCGGCAAGCCCAAGGGCGTGGTGTATTCGCATCGCTCGACCATGCTGCACGCCATGGCGATCGGCATGTCCGATCTGGTCGGCGTCCGCGAGCGCACCAGCTACCTGCCCGTGGTGCCGATGTTTCACGTCAATGCCTGGGGCACGCCCTTCTGCTGTCTGATGGTGGGGGCCAAGCAGGTATTCCCCGGACCCCACCTGGACGCCGCCAGTCTGTGCGACCTGTTCGAGCGCGAGCGCGTCACCATGACCGCCGGGGTGCCGACGATCTGGATGGGCATCCTCGACCATCTCGACGCCAATCCCGACAAGTACGATCTCTCGTGCATGGAGATGATGCTCGTCGGCGGTGCGGCAGCCCCGCCGAAGATGATCGCCGACTTCGAGCAGCGCCACGGATTGCACGTCGTGCATGCCTGGGGGATGACCGAAACCTCACCGCTGGGCACGGTGAGCCACGTCGGCCCGGCGAACGACGGCGCCAGCGAACAGGAACGGCTGGCGCTGCGGGCCAAACAAGGAAGAATGGTGCCGTTGGTCGAGATCCGAGCTCGAGCAGACGACGCTCTGGTGCCCTGGGACGGCAAGTCCATAGGCGAGCTCGAGGTCCGAGGCCCCTGGGTCGCCAGCGCCTACTACGACAGCGAGCAAGGGACGGAGGCCTTCACCGACGACGGCTGGTTTCGCACCGGCGATGTGGTCAGCATCGATCCGCAGGGGTACGTCTGCATCGTGGACCGGGCCAAGGATCTGATCAAGTCGGGTGGGGAGTGGATCAGCTCGATCGCGCTAGAGAACGCGCTCATGGGGCACCCGGCGATCGCCGAAGCTGCTGTCATTCCGGTGCATCACGCCAAGTGGATCGAGCGCCCGTTGGCGGTCATCGTGCCCGTTGAGGGCAAGTCGGTCACCCTGGACGAAGTTCGCTCTTTTCTGCAGCCGCACTTCGCCAGTTGGTGGCTTCCGGACGCCATCGAGATCACCGACGCCATCCCCCGCACCTCGACCGGCAAGTTCAAGAAGGCCGTGCTGCGCGAGACCTATAAGAACTACCGCCTCGAATGAGGAGTATTGCGCCGGCC
>JACZXM010000168.1 GCA_022571615.1 Acidobacteriota bacterium
GTGTTGCTGGAGCCGGCCGAGAACCTCTACGCTGACCTCGCGCAACGCTTCTCCGGGCGGCCCAATGTCATCACGCGGCAGGGCTATTTCGGCCAGATCGATCTTGGCGATGCGTTCGATGCGATCGTGGTGATCAACGTCCTCGAGCACGTGAAGGATGATCATCAGCTGTTGCAGGAGGCCTTAGACGCGCTCGTTCCTGGCGGCGCCTTGCTGCTGTTCGCCCCGGCCATGCCGTTTTTGTTCGGCACCCTGGATCGGCAGTTCGAGCACTTCCGGCGCTACCGTCGCCCGGCCCTGCGGGGGCTGCTGGAGTCGATCGGATTCCGGCTCGAGAGCTTGCGCTATATGCACGCGGTGGGCGTCATCGGGTGGTTGCTGGCCGGCAGGGTACTGCGGCGGCGGACGATCGCGCCCGCCTCGATGCGGCTGTACGATCGGGTGGTGATTCCGTGGGTCTCGCGGGTTGAATCGTGGGTCCCGCCGCCGTTCGGCCAGAGCTTGCTGGCGGTGGCGCTCAAGCCAGAGAGGTCGTAGGAGGCCGTGGTGGAAGCGTGGTGGGTCTGGCAAGTGGGAGTTACGGGTGAGGACAAGCGAACAGGGTAGGCCGACGCTGTCGGTCGTGATGCCGGTCTACAACGAGCGCGACACGATCGAGGAGATCCTCGCCCGTGTGCAGGCCGTTCCCATCGACAAGGAGATCATTCTCGTGGACGACGGATCTTCCGACGGCAGCCGCGAGTTGCTCCAAGAGCTCGCCGCTGCCGCTGAGCGCTCGGAACCGTCGGTGCGGCTGTCCGAGGGTGGGCCGCAGATCGACCCGCGATCACTCCGTGTGCTGTTCCAGGAGCGCAATCGAGGCAAGGGCGCGGCGATGCGTCGCGGCTTCGAGGCCGCGCGTGGCGACATCATCCTGATCCAGGATGCCGACCTGGAATATGACCCCGACGACTACCATCGCCTCATCGAGCCGATTCTGAAGGGTCGCGCCGACATCGTGTACGGCTCCCGCTTCGCCGGCGGCGGCGCCCACCGCGTGCTCTATTTCTGGCACTCGGTGGGCAACCGTTTCCTGACCCTCATGTCGAACATGCTCAGCGACCTGAACCTCAGCGACGTCTGGACCTGCTACAAGGTCTTTCGCCGCGAGGTGCTCGAGCACCTGACCCTCACCGAGGACCGCTTCGGCTTCGAGGTCGAGCTCACCGCCCAGGTTGCCAAGGCTGGATTGCGCATCTACGAGGTCGCGATCGACTACCACGGTCGCACCTACGAGCAGGGCAAGAAAATCACCTGGCGCGACGGGTTCAAGGCCCTCTGGCAGACGTTCAAGCACAACGTGCTTCGGTGAAAACGATCCGGGCCGTCTTGGATAAGTTGTTTGTTGACTGGTCTCGCATCGTGCCGGGGTAGGCTCGGCCTCAGGCGGGGGGCGGAGGCGGGTCCACGAGCCAGCGGCTGGCTGCCGCTTCGTCTCGAAAGACGTTGAGCTCGATACCGTTACGCTCCATGAACACCGACAGCATGCGGCCGAGGCCGAACTGCAGGTCGTGCTGGGCGACAAAGGCGATACGGACGGAGGGGGAGTCGAAGAGGTGGCCGGCGGCGGTGGACAGGGCCTCGAGCTCGGCCGGGGTTGCGATCAGGCCGGAGCCGCGGTCGGCCAGGAGGATTCGGAGCGAGGAGGTCCCGCGGTGCAGGGCTTCGATCTCCGAGAACGCGGATTCAAGATCGGCAGGGCGCACGGGGCCTTCGATCTCCACCGCTATGAATTCGTCTTTCAGCGAGTACGCAAGGACGCTCATGACATCACCTTGTCGCGGTTGGCGTTAGCGATGGCGAGTACAGGTTTGTCGGACGGCCAGGTTGCGCGTCGCTGACCGCCCTCTGCCTTCTGGTGGCCGTCTACTACCACGCGCGCTCGGGACCGAAACAAGATCATCAGCATGCTCCGGCCCCTCGCGATGTGGCGAGAATTGCAGGGCGAAGGCGCCCTGTCCTAGCAGGAACCCGGCCCCCGAACCCAGGATCGAAGGCCGACCTCAGTCGCGCCGCGGACGACGAATACCGCGGGCGCGGCACATAATGGTTGAGGTCGCGTACCGACCGGCCACCGCCAACGGAGAAGAACGGTGAGCGGAATCAACTACTGCTGTCCCAAGTGCAGCAGCAACGCCTACGAGACTCGTGAGCTGCGCGGCTCCGGCGGCTTCTGGACCAACATCTTCGACCTGTTCACGAACTGCAGCCGTCCGCACCACGCGAGACGGAAGATCGAGCGCCATCAGGGCACTCTGCGTTGCGGCCGTTCAGCCCCGCCCCGTGGGTGTACCCTCGAGCAGCAGTGCTGAGCATCGAGGAAGGAGATCCGAAATGGATTGGTGGACCTGGATACTGGTCGGACTGGGGCTGCTGGCCGTCGAGGTCATCGTACCGGGCGGCATTATTCTGCTGTTCTTTGGCGCCGCTGCCATCGTGGTGGGGGTGCTTGTTTGGCTTGGTATCGGTGGCCCGGGGTGGTTCCAGTGGGGCATGTTCTCGGTGCTCTCGGTGGCATCCCTCTTGACGCTTCGCGGGCCGATTCTGAACAAGATGAAAACCGCTGGCGACGAGGCCGAGCCTATCGACTCGCTGGTTGGCAAAGCGGTGGTCGCCGCCGAAGACATCGCTCCCGGCGCCGAAGGCAAGGTTGAGCTTCGCGGCACCTCCTGGGGCGCTCAGAACGTCGGCGCCGAGCCTCTCGCCCGAGGTGAGAAGGGTGTCGTCGAGCGGGTCGATGGGTTGACTCTCTATATACGGAGGAGCTAGGCATGAGCATAACCGTCTACGTTTTCGCCCTGGTCGCTGTTCTCGTCGTGATCGTCATTGCCAAGACCGCGACGGTTGTTCCTCAGCAGAACGCCTTCGTCGTCGAGCGGCTGGGCAAGTACCACAAGACGCTCGAGCCGGGCTTCCATATCCTGCTGCCCTTCGTCGACGTGATCCGCTACAGGCATGGTCTCAAGGAGAGGGCGGTCGACATTCCGGAGCAGATCTGCATTACACGCGACAACGTGCAGGTCGGCGTCGACGGAGTCCTCTACCTCAAGGTCATGGATCCGAAACGCGCCTCCTACGGTGTGGGCGACTACATGTTCGCCATCAGCCAGCTCGCCCAGACGACCCTGCGAAGCGAGGTCGGCAAGATCGATCTGGATCGGACCTTTGAGGAGCGAACCACAATCAACGTCCAGGTCGTCAACGAGGTCGACAAAGCCTCCGATCCCTGGGGCGTCAAGATACTGCGCTACGAGATCAAGAACATCACCCCGCCGCAGGACGTTCTCGCCGCGATGGAAAAGCAGATGCGCGCCGAGCGGGAGAAACGCGCCGTGATCCTGACCTCAGAGGGCGAGCGTGATGCGGTGGTCAACGCCGCCGAGGGCGCCAAGCAGCGGGTCATCAAGGCTTCGGAAGCCGCCAAACAGAAGCAGATCAACGAGGCCGAGGGCGAAGCCGAAGCGATCCTCGCCGTTGCCGCCGCCACCGCCGACGGGATCACTCGCGTTGCCGAAGCGATTCGCGTCCCCGGGGGGGCCGATGCGGTGCAGCTGAAGGTCGCGCAGGACTACATCGAGAAGTTCGGAGAGTTGGCCAGGACCAACAACACCATGATCCTGCCGGCCAGCGTAGCCGACGCGGCATCGATCATCGCCACCGCGATGAGCGTCATCAAGCAGAGCAAGAGCCCTGCGGCAAACCCCGAGTAGGTCTTTAGCCTCGGCCCGCTCAGCGGGTGAGCACCGAATGCAGTGGGTTGAACTGAAGCCGGTAGGGCATTCCATCGAGCGGAAGGTCAACCGCTACTTCAGGAGAATCGACCATCACGCGAAGCACGATGGGATCACGGTCCTTGAACTGGATACGGATGGGGACCGGCATGCGGAAGTCGTCGGCAACCTTGCGTTGGCGGATGCGGCCGCGCAGATGCCAGCCCGAGGCGTCGCGCTCGAAATTCAGCTCGGGTTTGTAGTCAGGAATGTCGGTACCGTAGACCCACTGGTCGAAGAACCAGTCCATGGGCTCATCGAACGCGTCCTGAACGGCCGCCAGGAAGTCCTCGGTCGAGGCGTGACCGCCGCGGTGTGCGAGGTGGAACTGTCGCATGAGATCGCGGAAGCGCTGGTCGTCGTCGTGCTCCCAGTCGTACAGGAGCATGCGCAACATGTGGAGAACGTAGGCACCCTTCTCGTAGGCGATGACACGGTAGTCGTTGGGGGTCTTGTCGGAGGCCAGCCGGAATCCGATCCAGACCGGTCCCGAGTCGGGGCCATCGCTCTTGCGCAGGGATTGGGGCGAGAACCCGTAGTGGCGCATGCCGAAGCGTTGGCCGATACTGCCTTTGCCCAACACGTCGAGGCGCCAGGCGGCCAGCATCTTGGTGAACTCTTTTTCTTCTCGGCGCGTGATGAGGCGATGGAGCGCCGCCGAGTACTGGGCGAAGCCTTCCGACATCCACTGGTCGTGGTAGCTGGTCCAGGAGACCGAGTTGCCCCACCATTGGTGCGCTAGCTCATGGGTGCGGAACAGCTCCGCCTCGCCGGTATGCATGCCGCCGAAGGTATTGAAGCTCAGCAGCAGGAATCCGGCGAACGATTGCCCACCGAGGGCCGGGGTCTCGGTGAGCGTCAGGCTGTCGAACGGGGCGGGCCCGTAGTACTGGCTGTACAGCGCGGCGGCGCCGCGGATGTCCTCGAGCACCTGCTTCCGGTTTCCGGGGGCGAAGCCCGTGGTGTTGGGCGAGGAATAGATCGTGATCGGTGTCGAGCCTGGCTCCTGGTAGCGATCGGCGTCGAGCTTGCCGAACTGGAAGCCCATCCCGACGACGGGGCTCCCAACCCGTCGCCGCTCGATACGGGTGCCATCGATCACACGTTCTTCCTGTAGCACTCCTCCGGTGGCCACGCGGTACTTGTCGGGGGTCCGGAACACGGTCTGGAAGCGAGAACGACGTGCGTGCATGTGCTGCGGGTACCAGCCGGTCGTGTCGCGGTTGAAATAGTCGCGGTTGACCAACTTCTCCAGCAAATCGCCATGATAGCGAACCTCGAGCACCAGCTCTTCACCGGCTGCGAGAGTGCGGGGCAGGATAACGGTGATCCGCGGTTCCCACCGGTCCTCGTCGAGGCCGCGCCCGATATGTACCTGCAGGAATGGAACCGGCTCGCCCTGTGGCGCATGGGGCTCGGAGGGGGAGGCGTCACTGTCGGCCCAGTCGGTGAGCGGCCAGTCTTCGGCAACCGGGCCGGGTATCCAGGAAACCGAATCGACCTCCAGGATGGGGGAGATGGCGAGCCGCACCGTTGCCAGCTCCCGGAGGGCACGGACACGAAGCTCGGCGATCGCCTCGATGCGACCGTTGCCGTCGATAGCGAGATCCACCGCGATGTCGGGTACGGTGGCCGCCGGTGCCCAGCGCTCGCGCTCCGGAGGCCGCGCTCCGGAGGACGAGACCGGGTCGGAGTAGTCCTCGAGGCGGTGAAACGATGTCCAGATGTCCCAGCGTCGTCGCTTCCCGTGCGGCTTGTAGACACGGATCTCCTCCATGTTGAAGGAGTCGAGCTCGAAGATGAAGCCGCCCTTGGCATCGATCTCGGCAAGAAAGTACGGCCTCTCGGAGGCTCCGCGCGGATCGTGGCGGGCATCGAGCAGGCCTTGCACGATCCGGCTATCGACGTCGATGAGGCTGTCATTGAGCATCTTGTCACGTCGGCTCTGGAACAGCTTGCTGGCCTTCCGGAGGTCGGGTTTGCGGGAGGCCTTGGTCAGCGCCTGCAGGCGCGTGGCGGTGTCGTCGGTGAACCGCAACAGCAGCCACTTGAACTCCAGATCGATCGCTGGTCGATCGAGGAACTTGTCGATCTGGTGGCGCTCGATGGCGTCAACGGGTTCGAGCTCGAAACGGCCCTTGCCAAGGTAGAGCGCGCCGGTGCTCAGGCCCGCGACCTCCTGTAACAAGTACAGCTCGCCGTCCTCGAACACGAAGCGGGCGCGATCAACCTGCAGCGCGGCTCCAACCAGCCTGCCTGCCGGCGCCAGTTGAGCGCTGCGGAGCTCGGCGTACACTCCCGGCGGCTCGGGGGCGCCGGTGCGCGGTGCCGGCGCAGCGGCACCGCTTGGGCCGGGGATGGCAGCTGCGGCCGCCAGCACGGTGGCGACCAGGGTGCCGACCCGACGACGGGGCCACGGGGAAGTGTTCCGACGGCCAGCTCTCAAGCGGCTGATCCCGGAGGGAGCCCGACGTGTTGCGCGCAGTGCTCGAGCGCCCGGTTCTCGGCCCAATAGGCGTCCGGATCGGGACCTCTGTGGGCGGCGTAGAACCCCACGTGCCCGCCGTGGGGTGGATCCATCATGCGAATCGAGCGGTTCTGCCGCAGCCGCGGATCGCTGAACGCCGCAAACGGGATGAACGGATCATCCTGAGCCTGGATCAACAGTGTCGGCAGACGGATCTGGGCGGCGAAACGGATGGAGCTGCACATCCGATAGTAGTCCTCGGCGTTGCGGAAGCCGCAGGTCGTCGCCACTACGGCATTGTCGAAGTCGCGCAGGGTGCGGATTCCACGCAGTCGGACTGCGCGATACAGGTCGGGTGCCAACGCGCGGCGTCGCTGAACCGTTTGGCCGAGTCGGCGCAGGAAGTACCGCCGATAGGGCCAGTTGGTGGTCCTGTCGATCGACGTG
>JACZXM010000169.1 GCA_022571615.1 Acidobacteriota bacterium
CTCGCTCGCGGGCGCCTGTGCCAGTGGGGCCCCGCCAGTATACGCGCTGAGCGGTGCGGTTACCGTCGGCGCCTATCCGGCGGTGGGAACTGTGTGGGCGACCGTCCCATCCGGATACCGAGTCGTGACCGTCGGTCATCGGCACTACTACGCCGTGGATGGCATCTTCTACCATCGCGTCGGAGGCCGCTACGTCGTCGTGGGTGCTCCGGTCGGAGCGACGGTCCGCAGGTTGCCGGCGGGCGCGAGGGTCGTCAAGGTGCGGGGCAGGCGCTACCACACCTTCCACGGTGCCTATTACCGCTACGACGCTCGGAAGCGGATCTGGCTCGTCGTAGCTCCCTAGAGGGGGGCGCAGCAGCCTCCGATTCGTCCGAAAGTGGCCTGCTGCATTCCCTCCGTTCGTCTGACTTTTTTGCCGTCAATAGAGCTTCGGAGGTGCAGTTGCGACCGAAACTCGCTGAAAGCTTTGCCCACTAATAGTCACTTCGGAACAAGTAGAGTCCACACGAGCGCCGGCATGGTGATGCCGCTTGGCGAGACGATGGACGCCGGATCCTGCGAGAGGCGAAGCAGGCGGTGTCCGCTCCTGGCCGCGCCGTGTTGACTCAGGAAACGCTAGTTTCGTCCCCACCTGGCCATGCTTGACCGTCGCTGGACTCGTTACCCGGCACACCGACGATGGATGCCGCCGCTGCCCAGCTGGGGACCGGATCGGCTCCCCACGACCGCGACCGACTTTGAGCAATTCTGCGCACGAGTGACTACCTTGCCAGGGCCGGCCAAACCGGGCCCGCCGAGTTTGGGTCCGGGTGGCAGCGGGGGCTAGCCTGCTCAATGAACGCTGCGGGAGAACTCCCCGGCACCGCAGCGCAACGCAGGGAGTTGAGCACATGGTCAAGCGCAACGGCAAGGAAGCCGGATTCACACTCGTGGAGGTCAGCATCATCCTCTTCGTGCTGGTGATCCTGGCATCGATTCTGTTGGTCAATATCGGCGACTTCAATCGCCTGGCTCGCTTCGCGCGAGTGAAGGAAGACGTTGGAGCGCTCTGTGCTGTGCTGGCGCAGTACATCACCGATACCGGTGAGACGGCCTTTTACGAGTGGGGTGGTCGCAACGGCGGCGGCTTCGATTCCGACACGCCGGCGCGCGAGACCATCGGCTTGCTGGTCGGCGATGGGGACATCCCGACGCTCGACACCTACGCCCTCGACTCCATGGGCGACGAGTGGCAGGTGCTCACGGGCGAAAGCTTCTGGATGCCGCTCGATATCACCGGCGAGTCATTCGAGTTCATCACCGATACCTTTGCCAATCATCTGATCCACAACACGCCGCTGGGCGATCCCGACCGCGGCTACCGCACCCCGGCCGACATGCTCTCGGGCGCCAACAGCACCGGCATCTCGGGCGGGCTGCTGTTCGACCCCGAGGGCGGACAGGGCTTCAACAGCCTGTTCGCGTGGCGCGGCCCGTACATCAACGATCGCGTGGATCCGGATCCGTGGGGCAACCGCTACATGGCGAACGTGTTCGCCCTGTTTACGCCCCCGGGCGTCACCTCCGACGGCTACGGCAGCGCGGTCGTCTGCTATTCCGCCGGTCCGGACGAAGAGATCGACACCGCGTTCAACCAGTCCGGCGGCTGGTTCACCGGCGACGATGACATCACTGCCCTGGTGAGCGCCGGGGGAAGTAGATAGACGGGAGACCCCGATCCCTGCGTGAGGCGCCGTGGGTGAGCCGAATGGCTCGCCCGCGGCGTTTCCTTTTTTGCCGGCCAGACCACCCGCTGCGAACTCGGTGGCCTTTCGCGATGTTGCTGTGGACGGCAGTCACGTGACCTGTTGCCTGCGTCGGCGCTTGTTGAGGAGCCAGCGGATCAGCAGCACGAGCCCCAACAGCACCGCCGCCGCGGCGCCGATGAGCACGATCTCGAAGTCGCTCAGGTGGTCTCCCCACAGGTCATCGGTACCGAACGCGGAGTCCTGGCCGGCGGGCACCGCGAACAGGTCGGTGGGAGCATCGGTGCCAACACAGCGGGTATCGAGCGGTTGGTGTGGATCCTCGAGGAAGGCGCGATACAGAGACTGGGCGCAATCGCTGTCGCTGACCACCACGTGGCCGGCGTCGGGGATCAAGACAAAGACCTGATGCTTACCGGCGAAGTGCGACCGCGTCGAGGCGAGACGCTCGGGGGGAATGGTCGGGTCGAGCTCCCCGTGCAGCAGCAGCATCGGGCCGTCGTACTCGGCCGCAGTGAGAAGGCGCGCCTCGCGCGGATAACGGGGCCAGTCAGCGAAAGTGCGCGCGAACGCGGCGCTGACCTCCGTGGTCATCGGGAATCCTGGCGATGCGAGCTCCTGCGGGTCGGGTGGCGGATCGGGCCACATTTCCGACAGCGCGACATGTCGCTGTAAGACCGGGGAGTGGGACGCAGGCTCCTGCCCCGCGTCACCCTGCTCGAACAACCGCTCCACCAGCGTGCCGATCGCCAGCAGATCGCGCAGGCGGCACTGGTTCAGTCTATGCACCATCGGCGCAACGTAAGGCCAGACCTCGGGTCCTCCCATGAGCATGTTGCCGAGTATCAGGCGAACGGTACGGGAATCGATCTGCAGGTCGGAACAGTGCCCGGCGTCGAACCTGTCCGGAAGCTGACGGGTGGTTACCCACGGGTCGGGACCCAGGTGCGCGGCGCAGGCCGGATCCTCGGCGCAGCGGCTCATCAAGCGCTGGGCCAGCAGATCCAGGTCGGCGTCGAACTCGGCGAAGGTCCAATCCACAGGCACTATACCGTCGAGGATGACCCCGTCGGGCTGGTCCGGGTACAGCTGTAGATAACGGTTTGCCCAGTACGTTCCGTACGAGGCCCCAAACACCACGACCTGGTCTTGTGGCCTGGCGAGCCGGTTCACCAGCGCGCCGAGGTCGTGGGCCGACTGCGTGGTAGTGAGGGCATCGAGGTCCTGACGGTTGGCGCGAAGCGAGGCCATGCAGGCCGGCCATTCTTGCTCCGTGATCTCCCTGCCGTCTTCGCTATCGGTGGCCTGTTGTTGGGGACAGGCAAGAAGCGCCGATCCGCCAACGCCGCGATGGTCCAGGGTGTAGTAGTCCAACTCCGGGTCGGCAATGACCTCCCGGACTCGCTTCAGACTCGCGATGCCCGAATCGCCGGGGCCGCCATCGAGGAACCAAATCTGCCGGCGAGGTTGGGCTGGATCTCCGTTGCCTCGAATTCGCGCTACCATGATCCCGATGCGCAGATCCCCGGGCGCTTCGTGAAACCAGGGCATTTGCACGACGGCGCATTCAGCGGCTGGATCAGCAGCCTCCACCAGAGGGGCACAGGGCTGCCAGTCGATGGGTGCGGCTGATTGTGGTGCGGCGGTGGCGGAGCCGCTGAGCACGGCGAGTATGGTGCATGCTGCCGGCCCAAGGCCGCTGCGAGCTCGGATGATCATGAATGAAGCTCCCGCACGACCTCGCCGAGCGCCGCGATCGCGGCCCCGATCTGGTCGTCGCTGAGGTAGGGCGCCGGACCCAAGCGCAGGATGCTGTCGCGCGAGTCGGTGCTCACCCCCCGTTGCAGAAGGCCGGCGCTGATTCTCGCCGCTTGCGGTGAACGTAAGCACAAAAAGCCACCGATCTGCTCGATCGGCAGGTCGCGATCACGCCCAACCAGCTCCGGGTCGAGGTCGAGCGCATCGAAGCGATCGGCCAGCAAGCGCATCTGATGCTGGCTGACGCGGCGCAGAGTGGCGGGGTCTAGGCCGGTCCGATCGAAGAACTCGAACACTTCCACGGCGCGGTAGTGCGAGGTCGGATCATAGGTAGCGCCGGCGAACCGCGCCGCCCCTTCGCCGTAGACGACCTCTTCGTGCGGGTCCTTGGCCAGCGACGCAAACTCGCTGAACCACCCGGTGACGACCGGGCGCAGCCGGCACTCGGACGGAAACCGCAAGAAACAGTTCCCCTCACCCAGCTGGCAGTACTTATAACCGCCCCCGACCACGAAGGCGCGCTCCAGGCCCAGCTCACGAACGGAGAACGGCACTACGTTGAGCGCGTGGTAAGCATCCACCAGCAGTTGCGCACCGACCTGCTCGCAGGCCGCCGCCACGTCACCCAGCTCGGGAACGATTCGGCCGCTGCGGAACATCACCGCCGACACGGCGATCGCCGCGGTGCGGTCGTCCACACTGGCTGCAAGGCGCGCCGCAAGGTCGGTGATCGGATGCGAGGCGATCTTGCGGATTTCCAGTCCCGCTTCTCCCAGGCGGTCCAGCTGCCGGCGCAGAGTATGGAACTCGCCATCGGTGGTGACGATGACGGGGCGTCTGCGCAACGGCAACGCGGACAGGAACTGGACCACGAGCTCGTGGGTGTTGGCACCCAGGGCGACATGGCCCTCGGGATCATCCAGCAGCCGTTTCCACGCCGCGCGAACCCGGCTTGCCTTGGCGAACGCCCTCTCCCACTTGCCGTCCAAATGCTCGGCCGCGTCCTCCCAGGCGCGAACCTGGCCTCGAAAGCCGCAGTCGGGCCACGCCTGGTGGGAATGCCCCGTGAGTAAGAGCCGCTCCGCCACTCGGAAGCGCGAATAGTGAGGCGCCAGGGCGTTGGGCGAAGCGTACAGCTGTTGGGGCTCGACGCGACTGACCTGGTGCCGGGCCGTCAAGGTACTGCCTCAGAGGTCGGTGCGGATGGCCCACAGATCAGGAAACAGCGGGCGGAAAAGCGTCGTCTGCAGGTACGGCGCTCCGCTCGAGCCTCCTGTGCCGCGCTTGGTTCCGATCGTGCGTCGCACCATCTGGACGTGCCGATAGCGCCATTCCTGGACCCCTTCATCCAGATCAACAAGTCGCTCGCATACCGGCATCAAGACCGCGTCGGAGCGATAGATCTCGATCAGCAGGGCTTGAATCTCGGAGCTCTCCTCGGTGGGGAGACGGGGATCCGGTGACATCAAGCGCGCCGGGATCTCGTAGTCGCTGGCCGCCATCAGGCGCAGGAAGCATTGCCATACGCTTGGCTGTTGCAGTCGTGCCTCGAGGCGGTCACGACCGAGGCTACCGGCTGCGAACTGTTCGAGCGCACTGGGCCGCTTGGCGCCAAGGACGAACTCGAGCTCGCGAAACTGGAACGACTCGAAACCGCTGGCGGACTCGAGTCGATCGCGGAAGCTGAGAAACTCCAGCGGCGTCAAGGTCTCCAGAATGTCGATTTGCCCGACCAGTGTCTTGAGGATCTTGAGCACCCGGCCGAGCGTGTGCAGTACACGCGGGATGTCACCGTGCTCGAGCCGCGCACAGAGGAAGTCGAGCTCGTGGAGGATCTGCATGAACCACAGTTCGTAGACCTGGTGGATGACGATGAACAACATCTCGTCGTGCTCGGGGGCGTCGGATTTCGGCTGCTGCAGCTTCAGAAGCTCATCGAGCATCAGGTAATCGGAGTAGTTCTGGGCGCGGCTCACGTGCTTGCTCCGGCTGGTTGCTGGGGGAACTGTGCGAGCGCCGTGAGTGTATATCGCGGCGAGCGGCGGCCGCGCACAAGTCGGTCGCGGAGCGGCTACTGGCTGCTCTCGGGGAGCGCCAGCGCCAGGCGCCCGCCGGGCAGGGGATCGGCCATGCGCGGTGTCGCGTCGGCGGCCAGAACGAGAATCGCCTCGGCGTTCGGGTGTCGCTCGGGACAGGTCGGGAAGTAGGCGATCGCCACGCCCCGCCCGCCCAACAGCGGCGCGACGGCGAGCTTGCGTCCGAGCGCGACGGTCTCATCTGGCTGTGCGCGGCTGATGAGGGGAACCCGTCCGGTGCGCCCGGTAGGCACCTCGGTAAGGCTCACCTCGCTCGCTGGGCCCGGAGTCCATACCACGATGTGGAGCCGGTGTTCCGACCACAGACGGTAGTCATCGGCATCGATCCGCACCTCGAGAATGCCCAGATGGCTCACGGTGCGCCGGGCTCCGGCTGAGCTCGAGGTCAGGGCGAAGCGGTAGCGAATCGCACCGTTGTCGAGCTCGCCCAATAGATCATCGAGCGACAGGGAGATCTTGGCCAGGCTTCCTTCCCCGTCTTGGCTCAGCGTCGCCTGCATCGGCAGGGGCTCTTGTTGCAGGTTGACTGGAGCGCCGAAGCGGCCGGGCTCGGCGCCGTATCGCCGCGCGAGGACGGCGAGCTCTTGCCCGCGGCCTCCTTGCCGGCACCACGCGCCGATTGGGAGGTGGCCGATATCTTCCGTAATGTGAGCCATTAACTCCTCGCCACGCTCAATCACACGCTCGGCACCGTCCTTGGTGGTCTTGGTCTCGTCGAGCGCATCCACCATGAGGCGCTCGATCCGCTTCTTCTGCTCGGACGTCATTTTTTCATCCATCGTCATTCTCCTTTGGACAGTTTTGGGTTTAAGTATACCTTCCTACTACTCACTTTTGCTGAATTCAAATCAGCTACTCAATATACTACAAATAATACATTCATTTTTTCGCACCACGTACTAAAGTCCTAATTATTATTTATAAACATATTGTATTGTCAATGTTTTTAGTTGAATATTATAATAGTTTTATAAAATAAGTGTAAGCTTTCTCTTCACCCTTAACTAAATTTTCATTATATTTACCAAATAATAAAAGCTTAGCCATCCCTTTAGGGTTAGATCCTTCTTTAACAAGATAATTTTCAGAAATTAAAGGAGATGTTAAGATAAAACTAG
>JACZXM010000170.1 GCA_022571615.1 Acidobacteriota bacterium
CTCAGCCTGGGTTCGATGTGCCGAACCGCAGCGCCGTCGATCCACTCTACCGGCACCAGTTGCTGTTGCCACTCCATATGGTCCCTGATGAGCGTCTCTTCCTCTTCGTCAAGGGCCAGACGCAGCGCCGGCCTACGCTGGTACAGCAGGTCCATACCGGCGCTCGCCATCCGGTCGCCGCCGACGCCGCACACCTGTGTGCTCGGTGCCCGCCGCCGCAGCGCATCGATCAGGCTGGCCGCATGCAGGTCGCCCGAGGACTCCCCGGCGACCATCAGAAGTCGCGGGCCGTTCCCGCTGGCGGGGTGGGCGGCCGAGCTGGCGTTGTCCGAGCTCTCGCTCACCGCGCGCCCACCGTGCAGCCCCGCACGGTCCCGATCTCCAGCGCTTCCACCACGCCGAGCACCCGTTCTTCCTGCTGGTACGGCGGCACCAGGTGCACACCCGCGACGGTCTGTGAGAGTACGGCCAGCATCTCCCGGGCGATGGCCAGGCCGGCCTCGGCAGCATCGTGTGCCACACGGAGCCGCGAGCGCAGGTCCTCGGGCACGACCATCCCTGGTATTTCGTTGTGCAGATACTCCGCGTGAGCCAAGGAGCGCAGCGGCAACAAGCCGACGAGGATCGGCACCTGGAGATCGGTGGTGGCCCTCAGGAATCGATCCAAGAGCTCGACGCTGAACAAAGGCTGGGTAACGATCGCCACCGCACCGGAGTTGACCTGCTGCCGGAGCCGGTGCACCTCGGCGTCAAGGTCGCAGCTGCAAGGATCACCGGCAACCAGGGTCACGAAGGCGGTCGGATCGCCGATCGGGTTGCCGGCCAGGTCGAGGCCACGGTTCATCGATTCGAGAATGCGCACCAATCCCGCCGGGCCCACATCGGTTAGTGTCGTTGCGGTCGGATAGTCACCGTAATTGGCTGGATCGGCAACCGACACCAAGATGTTTCGAACCCCCTGCACGTGCGCCGCCAGGAAGTCCGACTGGATCCCGAGCACGTTCTTGTCGCGGCTCGAGTACACCTGCACGCACTCGATGCCGAGCTCGGTCTGGACGCGGTACGCGACCACCAGCGGATGGACGACCAACCGAGCCCGCAACGCGTCCGACAGGATCAGTGCATCCACCTCGGCCTCTTGGAGTTTCTTCGCCCGCTGCAGCGTCGCCGTCAGATCGTGGGTGCGGGGCAACTCGAGATCGATCGCTACGACGAACTGCCGCCCGAGTCGGGCTGCGAACTCGGTTCGCTCTCGCACCGGCACCGGCTCACGCGCCTGCTCCTGCGGCAGGTTGACCTGCACCGAGCGCCGTCGAATGCCGACCACGACGTCCTCCAGGACCCCGGCCATGGCGCTGATGTGCTCCGGGGTGGAGCCGCAGCAAGCACCGACGATCGCCGCTCCGGCCTCCGCCAACCGGCACGCGTAGTGCGCCATGTACTCGGGCTCGGCGTGGTAGTCAATCCGCCCGTCGACCAACCGTGGCAGGCCTGCCGTCGGCATGGCGGAAAGGGGCACCTGTGCACGCTCGGCCATGCGCTCGACGATGTCGAGCATCCTCTGGGGCCCGACGGTGCAGTTCGCCCCCACTACATCGGCACCGCCGGCCTCCGCCCGGGCCACGACCTCGTGGGGAAGCTCTCCCATCAGCGTGCGGCCATCCTCGGTAAAGGTCTTATGGATCACGACCGGCAGATCGGCCGCTGCCCGGGCCGCCGCCAGGGCCACCTCAAACTCCTGTAAGTCAGAGATGGTCTCGATCATGATCAGGTCGGCTCCGCCCTCGGCCAGGGCCGCAATCTGCTCACGGAACGCCGCCGCCGCCTCTTCCGGATCGATATTTCCGAGCGGCTGTAACGACTGGCCCAGCGGGCCGACGACGCCGGCCACGTAACAGCGCCCTTTGCTTGCCTGGCGCGCCAGACGGCAGGCGTGGATGTTGATGCGATCGACCTGGTGCGCCAGGCCAAATCGCTCCAAGACGATGCGCTGCGCCCCGTAGGTGTTGGTGCGCAGGATCTCGGCCCCGGCCTGCACGTACTCACGATGTACGCCCTCGACCAGCTCGGGATTGGACAGGCAGTACTCCGGAAAGCACCGATCGATCGGAACGCCCTTCAGATGCAGGTAGGTTCCCATCGCCCCGTCGCCCAAGATGACACCTTGGGCAAGACGGCTGAGAAAACCAGGCTTCTTGCGCATGCGCCACGGGTTTCTGAGGACCGGATCGAGGCAACCGGGGCACCTCGGCCCCGGTTGCGGGAGCCATTAGGGTACCCGATCGGCGTCGCCGCGGTGACAGCGGGTCGTGTTAACATCCGGGATCGCCTGCCCGCGAGGCTTATCGGTCCTCGCCCCGCCTTTCGCCGCTCGCGCACGATGCAGATCTGTATCGACTTCAGGCCCGCCCTGCACCAGTCAACCGGCGTGGGGACCTACGTACGAGGATTACTGCAAGGACTCCTGCAGCAACACCCGGAGCACCGCTATACCGCGTTCTCTGCTTCCTGGAAGCACCGGGTACAGGCGCCACCCTCGATCGCAGAGGTGCGATTCGTCGATGTCCGCTTGCCGGTGCGGGCGCTCGACTGGCTCTGGCATCGCCATTGTTGGCCGCCCATAGAGACCTGGGTCGGCAACCAAGACATCGTTCATTCTCCCTCCCCGATGCCGATCCCGACGCGAGGAGCACGCCAGATCGTGACCGTGCACGACTGCTACTTCCTTCGCCATCCGGATCAAGTGACGGGGCCGATGCGGCGTGACTATGCGCGCTATCTACGCCGCTCGCTCGATCGCGCCGACGCCGTCATGACCAACACCCAAACGACGCGGCAGGAACTGCTGCAGGCGCTCGATGTGGCTGCGGACAAGGTCCACGTCACTCCCCTAGGCGTCGACCCGGTGTTCGAGTACGCGACCGCGCCCCAGCTGCCGGCCCACCTGGAGCTTCCGTCCCGGTATCTGCTGTTCGTCGGCCGGCGTGAGCCACGCAAGGACCCGGCGACCCTGCTTGCCGCCTTCGACCGCATAGCCCGTCAACACCCGGAGATGGCCCTGCTGCTGGTGGGTCCCGAGGGCCTGGGTTGGCAGGCGCATTGGGGCCGCACCAGCGATCGCGTTCGCAACGCCACCCGATGCCTCGGCCACCAGAGCCCGAGGTCGCTTGCCGCCATCTACTCCCACGCTGAGGCGCTGCTGCTGCCCTCACGCTGGGAGGGTTTCGGCCTCACCGCGATCGAGGCCATGGCGATGGGCACGCCGGTGATCGCCGCCCGCGCGGGCGCCCTACCAGAGGTATTGGGCAACGCCCCCATGTGGTTCGACGTCGGCGATGATCGGGCTCTTGCCGACGCTTGCATGACGCTACTTCACGATCAGAACTTGCGAGCCAGGCTCTCGGGCGCTGGCCGCAAGCGCGCCGCCCGGTACCGCTGGTCGCACACTGCCGACCTCACGCATGAGGTCTACAGGCACCTGCAGGCAACGATGTGAACGCGATGACCATCGCCGTCGACGCCCGCGAGCTCGAAGGGCACCCCACGGGTGTCGGCCGGGTGCTGGAGGGCTTGCTGGAAGCATGGCCGGAGGGCGATCAGCTCGACCTGATCTGTCGCTCCCGGCCCCGGCTGGCGACATTGCGCAAGAACTGGAGGGTAACTCTGCGGCCCGGGCCGGTGGGCATGCCGGGATGGATCTGGGAGCAGACGATCTTGCCACAGGTCGCGCGCGGTGCCACGGCTCTGTTGTGCCCCGGTTACGGCATGCCGCGATTTGCCCCTTGTCCGACCGCGGTCGGCATGCACGACTGCGCGCCGTTCGAGCTGCCGGAGACCTTTGCCTGGCGCGAGCGACGTCGCCGACAGGTCGTGGCCCGAGTCGCAGCTCGCCGGGCGGCATTTCTGCTGATGGGGTCGCACTTTGCCGCCCAGCAGGCACAACTCCACCTCGGCGTCCCGCCCGATCGGCTCTTGGTGCTCCCCTACGGACTGACCTCGACGTTCACTCCACCCACCCAACAGCAGATCCAGGCGATTCGTGCCCGCTATGGGCTGCGAGGACGGGTGGTCCTATTCGTCGGATCGAACCTCCAGCGCCGGCGCCTGCCGCAGCTCATCGAGCGCATTGCCCGGCTTGCGCGTACCCGCGACGACCTGAGTCTGTGCGTCGTGGGCGACTCTCCCGAGCGCGCCGGTAGCGAAGCCGGCCCCACCGAGCGATCCGCGTTGCGCCGGTTAGGATACGTGCCCGATGAGCACTTGGCAGCCTTGTACGGCGCCGCGACGGTCGTCGCCTACCCGTCGCGTTACGAGGGCTTCGGCTTTCCCGTGCTCGAGGCCCTGGCCTGCGGCAGCCCGGTGGTGGCATCGGCGACCTCATCGCTGGCGGAAATCTACCCCGGTCGCGCTTGGCTGGTGCAGGACGACGACCCCGAGCAGTGGGAGACCGCTTTGGCGGCGCTCCTCGACGACCCCTCTGAGCACGCCAGATGGTGCGAGCGAGCGCAGGATTGGGCCCGGGCTCGCACTTGGCACCAGGGCGCTCAGATGGTGCGGGAACGCCTGGCACTAGCTGGCGGGCTGACATCATGAGCACGAAAGCTCGATCGTTAGCGGGCCGTGGTGGCCTGCTAGCTGTGGTCGTGGTCAGCTACAACCGCCGCGAGCTGCTCCTGGAGTGCTGTCGGAGCGTGTGCGCTGCGGCCCCTCAGGCACGACTGATCGTGGTCGACAACGCCTCCTCCGATGGCAGCGCCGAAGCCGTGCGGCAGGCAATCCCACAGGCAAGGGTCATCGATGCCGGTGCCAACCTCGGATTCGCGCGCGCCATCAATCTGGGCGCAGCCGCCGCCAGTTCCGAGTCATTGCTGCTGCTCAATAGCGACACACGAATCGAGGCGCCGGCGATCGCCGCCCTGTGCTCCGCCATCGACGCCGATCCCCAGGTTGCCGGTGCCGGCCCTCGCCTGCGAGGCGATCAGGGAGCACTGGAGCTCTCGGTGGGCAGGACGATGGGCTTGCTCAACGAGGCCTGGTTCAAGATCCTGGGCACGCTGCACCGCAACGGGCGTGGGGTGGCGACGGGGTGGCTGGAGCGCCGCTACGCTCGGCGGCGCACCACTGGATCGCTCAGCGCGGCGTGCCTACTGCTGCGCCGCAAGGCGTTCGATCAGGCAGGGGGAATGGACGAGCGCTTCTTTCTGTACGCGGAAGATGTCGATCTGTGTCTTCGGCTCTCGGGCCTCGGTTGGCGCTTTCTGTACGTCCCCGAAGCGACCGTGCACCATGTGCGGGGGGCCTCCTCCGAGCTCGATGCCGGGGCGACGGAGCACGCCTACCGTGCCAGCCAGCTCGCCTTCTATCGCAAGCACCACTCCGCGGCCCATGTCATCGTCTTGCGGCTCTATCTCGCGGCGCAATACTCGGTGGCGGTGGTGGTGTCCCGCGGCTGCACTCGGGATCGCGCCCGCGCGATGCTGAACTGGTGCCTGCACCCCGACTGAAGACCTTCCACAAGGAACAGCCGATGCGCGTTCTGATCGACGCCCGCAAGGCGAACGATTTCGGCATCGGCACGTATATTCGGGGACTCGTGCGATCCTGTTGTCGTCTCCGGCCGGAGTGGGAGTTCGTCCTTGTCGGTGCGCCCGAGCAGGTCGACGCGAGCCCGGCCGCCTGGTTCGGAGACAACGCCCGCTGGCTGGCCGACCGATCGTCCAAGTACTCGTTGCGCGAGCTTTCGAGCCTGACGCGCCACGCGCGCGACACCGCTGCGGACCTCTTCCACGCCCCACACTATGTCTACCCGGTCGGCCTGCGCTGCCCCGGGGTGGTGACGATTCACGACTGCATCCACCTGCGGTTTCCGCGACAGCTTCCGCGCCCGCTCGGCTTCCTCCCGCGCGCCCTTTCACGCCGCTACGCCCACGCCATGATGCGCCACGCAGTCCGGTCCGCATCGTGTGTAATCGCTGTATCGGAAGCGACCCGTCGCGACCTGATCGAGTGGGTGGGAGCGCCGGAACACGGCGTCGTCACTATCCTCAATGGAACCGATCCGTACTTCGGCCAACAGCCGCCCGCAGACCTGGAGCAGGACATCAGCGAGCGCCTGCGGCTGCCCGAACGCTACGTGCTGTTTGTTGGCAACGCCAAGCCACACAAGAATCTGCCGCGGCTGATCGAGGCCTTCGGCCGCATCGCCGCAGCGGATCCTGGACTGCAACTGCTGCTGGTCGGTCGAGTCGGCGCGATCGAGGCGCTCACGGCCAGCGTTGGCAGTGAGGCAGCAGCCCGCATTCGAGATCTGGGATTCGTCGACCGAGCCGAGCTGCGGACGCTCTACCGGCGCGCCAGCGTACTGTGCATGCCGTCGCTGTTCGAGGGCTTCGGCCTCCCGGCGCTCGAGGCCATGGCCTGTGGCACTCCCGTGGTGGCGGCAGAGGCGGGTGCTCTCCCCGAGTTGATCGGCGATGCGGGGATCCTGGTGCCACCGGGGCGGGTGGAGGCCATTGCAGCCGGCCTCGACACCATCCTGCGCGACCCGGAGCGCGCCGCTTCTCTCGCCGCGGCCGGCCCGGAGCGCGCCGCCCATTTCAGCTGGGAACGCGCTGCCCGGGAGACCCTCGCACAGTATGAGGTCGCACTGCACGGGAGCACTCCAGCATGAAG
>JACZXM010000171.1 GCA_022571615.1 Acidobacteriota bacterium
GCCAGGCGCTGATGACCGAAGAGGTCAACACCGTGGTTGCGGCGATTTTCGAGCATGGGCCGGCCGAGATCTTGGTCAACGATTCACACGGCAGCATGCAGAACCTGCTACACACTCGTCTCGATCCGCGGGTCGCGTACATTCAAGGCAACATCAAGCCGCTCGGCATGGTGCAGGGGCTCGACGGCTCGTTCGACGGCGCGATCTTCATCGGCTATCACGCCCGGGCGGGCACCGAAGGGGGCTTCCTCGCCCACACCGGTTCCGGGTCGGTCAAGGGGCTGTGGATCAACGGAGTCGAGGTGGGAGAAGGCGGCATGAACGCCTACTACGCCGGCTCCCACGGGGTCCCGGTGATCGTGGCGGCGGGCGATCTCGTCTTCACCAAGCAGTTTTCGAAGTTGGTCGGTCCGGACACCCGGACCGTGGCCACCAAGGAGGCGATCGGCGCCCAGGTGGCGCGGCTCGACCACCCGGAGGTGGTTCGCCAGAAACTCCGCGATGCGACCCTCGACGCGCTCGCCAACCTGTCCTCGATCTCGCCCCTCGTTCCCGACGAACCCACGATCGTCCGCATGCGCTTCGCCACCACCACCCGCGCGGACATCCTGCAGGCGGTGCCCGACACGCGGCGCGTCGGCGGCACGAGTGTCGAGTACACGGCTCGCAACATGACCGAGGGCTACAAGCTGATCCGGCTAATGTACAAGTACATCAGCTGGTAAACGAGCGGCGGCGACCGTCGCCTCGAGCTCTGCTTCCAGCAGAGCGCCGGCGATTCGGCTGGTCCAGAGATCGATTCTCCGTTTGGCCTCCTCGGATACCTCCTGTTGCACCAGGATGTCGACGATCTGCAGGTGACCTCCGTGTACTTGTCCTGTATGGCCTGCCGCAGCGTCTCGACATCGACATCGATCGGCTTGGCGACCGCCGCGGCATCGATACGATGGCGCGGTCTACGCTCGCCTACGGCTACTGTCCCCGGCGGCGCAGCAACTCCGGCAGGTTCTGTATGAGGTAGATTCGGCGTTCGTCCAGCGACGACTCGACGGCACGCACGACCACAAAGCGTCGCCCGTCGCCGGTAACATCGAACTCGGCTCGAGAGTCGTCAGCGGACCACCGTTTCCCCGGCAGATCGAAGAGTCTCACTGGCGTACCGACGCGCAGCGCCGGCTCGGTCTCGACGGGCAGCGACCAGATACCCTCGTCCTTTTCGATGAAGATCTCGCCTCCGGCAGGACTCCAGCGTGCGGCGTGGATGCCTAGCCGCGTGATCTGCCGGGCCGCCCCCTGCCCGTCGGCACGAACGAGGTAGAGCTCCTTGCGGCCCGCCACGTCCGACGTATAGGCCAGCCACCGACCATCGGGCGAGAACGTGGCACCGCTTTCGGACGCCCCGGTGTTGGCCACCGCGCGCGGCTCGGAGGCGCCCTCGGTCAGCATCCAGATGTCTTTGTTACCGTTAGGATCGCTCTTGTCGTACACCAGCGAGCGCCCATCCGGCGACCAGTCCGTGGGCCCAGCGTACTGCGTAGTGTCGACCACGACCTGGAGCGGCATCGAGCCGTCGACGGCTGCCTGCGCAATCACATAGTCATCGAAGAGACTGCTGACAAACAGCACCCGCTGGCCATCAGGGGAGAACACGGGAATCAGGTTGTCCCCGGCGGGGGTCAACTCGGTGCGCGTTCCGCCCTCCAGGTCGTAGACGAAAACGCGGTAGCCGCTGTTGTCGACGGGGGTGGCCACGGCCAGCAACTGGCCGCCCGGCGACAGGGCTGGGTTGGTGAACAATCCCGGTTCGGTCAACGCGGGCTCGACGTTGCCCTGGCGGTCGACCCAGAGCACCTCCTTCAGCGTTCCATCGTGGCCCTTCCGCAGGACCAGCACACCGTTGTTCGATACCGCGAAAGCAGCGAAACCGTCCGCGCTGATCCGTTGCAGATCGGACATAAGAGCATAAGCGTCGCCGGTTACGGAGAGCGTTTCGAGGTCGAACGGCATGGCCGACAGCACACCTCCGCGCTCGAACAGCAGGTGGCCGGCGGCGTACCGGTAGCTGTTGCCCCCACGCGCGACGATCGTGACCTTGCGATCGGACAGCCGCACCACGGCCGCCATGCGCGCATCGATGTCCGGCGCCCAGATGCCGAACAGGACGTGCGTGCCGCCCGGAAGCGCGGACGGGTAAATGTGCGTGATGTCGCCGCGTGCGGTGTCGAGGCTCGTCAGCGGCTCCGGCTCGCCACCGGCCTCGGGCACCACATACAGCCCGCCGGCCCAGTTGGGAGTGACGACGATGCTGCCATCCTCGCTCCACGTGCCACCGAACCTTGCGGTGCACCGGCTGCACAACTCGCGCGGCGTGCCTCCGTCCGCTGGAATCACGACAATCCGGCTTCCGGTGTACACGGCGATCGAGCTGCCGTCCGGAGAGAAGAAGTGCTGTTGTGCACCGCGCGAGCCCTCCAACCGCCGATGCTCGACGTTATCCAGCGCCCGTTGGAGCAGCCAGTTGCTTCCCTCGAATCGAGCCACGTAAACGACGTCGGTACCCCGCGGCGAGACCGAGAGCGTGGCGCGCTCGCCGGGTCGGCCGAGCTCCATTTCCGTCGGTGGCGGTATGACGAGCCAGCTCAGCGGAGCTGTTGCGGAGGTGTCCGCTGCGGGGTTGTCCAACCACGCCCACGCCGCGACTGCCGTCATGACCGCGGCAACGGCCCAGCCAGCAACCGCTGCACTGCGTCCTGCCCGACCCGAGGCACTGGCTGAGGTGCTGTCGGCGTCGCCGGGCCCCGCCGCCAGCAGCTCACGAATCTGCAACGCAACGTCACCCAGATCGCGTTGCCGCTGCCGCGTGTCCTTGCGCAGGCAGCGCTGCAGGATCGCGGTCGCCCGTGGGTCGAGTGGCGCCGGCAGGGCACTCCAGTCGGGCTCCTCCTTGACCACCGCCGCAAGCACGTCGGTAACCGTCTCGCCGGTGAACGGTCTGGCGCCGGTGAGCATCTCGTACAGGACGCAGCCAAACGACCAGACATCGGTGCGGCGATCGAGCGGCTTGCCACGCGCCTGTTCGGGAGACATGTAGGGAGCGGTTCCGAGAATGACGCCGGCCATCGTCGGGCTGGCCATGGTCGGCGACGCGGTGAGGTGGGACGGGCTCGATCCGGAGGGACCTTGGGGATCGGCCTGCGCGAGGCCGAAGTCGAGCACCTTGGCGATGTCGTCGACGGTCACCCGGACGTTGGACGGTTTGAGGTCCCGGTGAATTACGCCCTGGTCGTGTGCTGCTGTCAGGCCATCGGCGATCTGGGCCGCGAACTCGAGCGCATGCCGCGGCGGCAGCGGCGCCTCCGCGATCATCTCGTCGAGCCCCCGACCCTCGACCAATTCCATGACCAGGAACAGGGTACTGCCGTCCTGCTCGAGCCCGTAGACCGAGGCGATGTTGCGATCCTGCACGGTGGCCAGCAGCTGCGCCTCGCGCCGCAGGCGAGCCATCCGGTCGGCATCGTTCGCCAGTTCCGGTGGCAGCACCTTGACCGCCACGTCGCGCTTCAGCCGCGAATCATGCGCCCGATACACCTCCCCCATGCCGCCCGCACCGAGCGGCTCGAGGATCTCGTAGGGCCCGAGCCGAGTTCCAGGGTTCATGGCCCCGAAGGCTACGTCGATCCGGCATGCTGCCACAAGCGCGGCGGCGAAGACCGAGCGATCGCAGCCTGGGCCTGGCATCGAACGCCGCTCTCACTCGGCTAGCCCGGCGGTCCATACTGGCGAGCCGTTGATTAGGCAAGGGCCAAGGGTGCGCCAATCGGCCCGACAGGCGCTTGCCGTTGTGCTCGTGCGACGACCCCGCTAGGCTTGCCGCGGTTCCAGGGTGCACGAGGAGATTGAGGAGGCCCACCATGAGGGGAACGCGACTCTTGATTCTGGTCATGATCCTGCCGATCGCCGGCGGGGCTTTGGCCGTCGGACAGGACAACGCCATGAGCTTCTTCCTCACGGGTGCGGGGCCCGGCAGCGGTGCCGACCTCGGTGGCCTGGCAGGAGCGGACCGGCATTGCCAGATGCTGGCCGAGGGAGTAGGCGCTGGCGACCGCATGTGGCGAGCCTATCTGAGCACCGTGCCCTCCGGCGATCAGCCGGCCGTGAACGCCAGGGACCGTATCGGCACGGGTCCCTGGTTCAACGCCGCCGGGGTTCGCGTCGCAACGGACGTCGACAACCTCCACGCCGACGACAACCTCACCAAGGAGACCGTGCTGACCGAGTCCGGCGAGATGGTCAACGGCCGAGGCGATAGCCCCAACCGGCACGATATTCTCACCGGCTCCCAGCTCGACGGCACGGTTCTCATCGGCGAGGCCGATACCACCTGCAGCAACTGGACCAGCAGCGGCGAGGGCTCGGCCCAGGTCGGACACCACGACCGCAACGGCGGTGGCCAGAATCCGACATCGTGGAACTCGGCCCACGCGTCGCGCGGTTGCAGCCAGGACAACCTGCGGGGCACCGGAGGCGACGGCCTGTTCTACTGCTTCGCCATCGACTGACAGCGGCGCCTCCCGGGCAGGCGGCCGGTGGATCGTCTTCCAGCGATTGAGCCCGGACTCGGATCCTGAGCCCCGCTGAGGCTCACCGGCGAATGGTACTTGCTGCCGAACAGGCTGCCTGAATACCATCGACCCGGTGTCCAAGAACCCGGCATCGCCACAGGCAGGTCATATGTCGGCGCTGCCTGCGCGACCAAGGCTCAACAGTGGATGTGTGCCCCGCAAGAGCTCGATCTACGCTCGGTATAGGAGGCAGACGCCATGGAGAGAGCCCCGACCCTTTCACGCCGATCGTTTGTGGCGCTCTCCACAGGAACCGCGAGCTCCCTGCTACTGGGAACGTCCCATTGGCAGGCTCCTCAGGATGCCTTGAAGCGTCAAGCCCTACCCATTCCCCCGCTGATCGATGGCACGGCGCGCGGTGGCGTCGTGACCTACGACCTGACCGAACAACAAGGGGTTATGGGATTCCTCCCTGGCCTGCAAACCGAGACCTTTGGATACAACGGCGATTTCCTAGGACCTACGCTGCTCATGCGGAAGGGCGATCAGGTTGCGATCAATGTGACCAACAACATCGGCCTCACCAGCACGACCCACTGGCACGGGTTGCACGTGCCTGCGGTCATGGACGGCGGCCCCCATCAGAGAATCGAACCAGGGGAGACCTGGACAGCCTCGTTCCCGGTGCTCAACCGCGCCGCGACGTACTGGTACCACCCACACCCTCACGCCCCGCTGGGCCAGTCGGTGCTCATGGATCCGATGGGGACTGGCTACCAGGTCTATCAGGGCCTCGCCGGCATGCTCATCGTCGAGGACGACACCTCCGACACGCTTGCATTGCCACGGTCCTACGGACGCGATGACATCCCGCTGATTCTCCAGGACCGACGGTTCCACGAAGACGGCCGCCTCATGCATTTCCCCGACGATTTCAACGCCGCTACCGATCCCGCGCTCCGCAAGGGCGGTCACTTCCTGGTGAACGGCGTCGAGGCTCCACTCCTGAAGGTCGGCGCCCAGGTGATTCGCCTGCGCGTCCTGAATGCCTCGAACGCGCGCATCTACAACCTTGGCTTCAGTGACGAGCGGATCTTCTATCAGGTGGGCTCGGACGGCGGATACCTCGCCGCTCCGGTGCCCTTGTCCCGGCTGATCCTGGCACCCGCGGAGCGGGCCGAGATCCTGGTGGACCTGGGTGCCGACAAAGGCCGGAAGATCAAACTTCGCAGCTTCAATTCGGAAAACGGCAACCGGTTGGTGCCGCGTCCGCTGCAGGATTCCTGGGACACCGCGGATTTCGATCTGCTCACGATCCGCGTCAAGCGCACCAAGGCCAACGCGGTTACCACCGTTCCCGAGAGCCTGGTAACGGTCGATCGGATTCCGCAGTCGGAAGCCGTGAACGCCCCGAGCCCACGACCTTTCGAGCTCAACGCCAACCCCTTCGGAATCAACGGGAAGCGGATGGACATGGCGATTATCGACGCACGGATCCGCCGTGGCGATACCGAGATCTGGGAAATCACCAACCCCAACAGTCAGGCCCATCCATTCCACGTGCACGGCGACTCATTCCAGATCCTGTCGCGGGACGCCGTGCTGCCGCCGGCACACGAGCTCGGCTGGAAGGACGTAGTGCTGGTCCGCCCATTCGAGACCGTACGCATCATCAAGCGATTTCACGACTACGCGGATACCCTGAACCCGTACATGTTCCATTGCCACATCCTCGAGCACGAAGACGTCGGGATGATGGGTCAGTTCGTAGTGGAGTAGGGAATGTCAGGCAGAGGATCGCAATGGAAAAGACATACTCTGCAACGTTCGCTGTGCTGGGCGACGTTGCTTGCCATCGTGCTCTTGGCTCATGGGAACGCCCCGGCCGCGACGGCTGGGCAGGCGGCGTCCGACCGCGCGACCGTGCTTCAGTTTGATGGCGTCGATGACCGCGTGATCGTTCCCTACGACGCCTCCTTTCCAACCGAGGTCTTCACCGCCGGCGCCTGGATCAAGCTCACACAGCCCAGCAGTAGAGCGGCCATCATTGCTCGCGGGGAGGACGACAATTCGTTCAACCTGAGCTGGCAACTTTACGTTAC
>JACZXM010000172.1 GCA_022571615.1 Acidobacteriota bacterium
GACGTTGACCTCGTCGTAGTAGCTGTTGGGCACGTCGAGCTCGCGGAACGCGGCGGCCAGGTGGTGCACCACGTCCACCCCACGGGTAACGCGATCGACCACCTCGGTATCGGTGACGCTGCCGATGACGACCTCGGCTCCCCACTGCTGCAACTCGTCGGTCTTGAGTCCCTCCTTGGTGTCGAGGGCGATCACGGCGTGACCGTCGCTCAGCAGGCGCTTGACCAGCGCCTTGCCGGTGAATCCGGTGCCTCCGGTTACGAGCACTCTCATGGCATCAGCTTGCAGGATACGCGGGTTGAACCGGCCGCGGTGAGCTCATCACACCTTCACCACGCACTGCGAAGGACCGTGCGATAGATCTCGAGCAGCCGGCCAGCCGAGGCATCCCAGCTGAACTGTGCCTGCACCCGCGCCCGCCCGCGCCGCCCGAGCTCCTCACAGCGTGCCGGATCTGGGCTCAGAGTTTCGAGCTGATCGACCAGCGACATCGCCGATCCGGGGGAAGCATAGCAGCCCGAATCGCCCAGGATCTCCCGGTTGTTGGGCGTGTCGAAGCAGACCACCGGGAGCCCCGCGGCCATGTAGTTGAGCACCTTTCCGCTGGCCTCGCCGCTGTCGGAGACCTTGGGCTCGATGGCGATCGCTCCGAGACCGAGGTACTCGCCGATACGCTCGAACGGCACCCGCTCGGCGAGCGTGCAGCAAGCCGACAACTCGTGCTGCCGTAGGAACGCGGCGGTCTGCTCGGTCGGGTAGCCGACGAGTAGGAAATGGAGCCCGAGTCCGCGCTGCGCCGAGCTCAGGATGACCTCGTGGAGCGTGGAGAGCCCCTTTACCGGCAACAGCGAACCCGTGTACACAACGATGGGAACCCCATCGGGAAGCCCCAACTGCCGCCTCAGGTTGGCGCTCCCGTCGGCGGCAGGCGGCATCGCGTCGACGCCGTCGGCCACCAGGTGCAACCGTTCGGCGGCGATTCCGAAGCGGGCGCGCGTGATCTCCAGGCTCGAGCGCGAGGAGCAGGCGATCGCTGCCGGCCGCCGGTCGATGAAACGCTCAACGCGCTCGAACAATGTCCGCAGCATCCCGTCGCGCTGGAAGTAGCCGTACTCCTGTAGCTCTCCCACCAGGCTGCCCTGCATGTCGAAGATCACCGGTGTTCGGCGCCAGAACATCGTCGTGCTCGCGGCCCAGCCGATCAGGGCTCCCTCGTGTAGGTGTGCGTGAACAATGTCGGGCCGCCAGCGACGCAGCTGGCCGCACACGCGGGCCAATAGCAGTGCGTCAGCCACATACTTGAGCGGCGCCGGGCCCGCATCCACCTGGGTATAGCCGGAGACGCGGAGGCTGCGCACGGTCTCGACGCCATCGGTCTCGCGGCCGTGATGATAGGTGCATAGTCGGCACTGGATCCCGCGCCGGGTGAGCGCGTGGATCAACCCGCGGATGCGGATGTGGCACCCACGATCGGAGAAAAACGGCGTCGGACCGATGTGCAACACGCGCATCGGGCGTTGCCCTGCTGCCGTCGCCAACGAGGCGACGTCGCCGCCAGCATCGCTCATGCGGCAAACCGAGCGGCGACGCGCTCGATCTCCTCGTTCCGGCGCTCCGTGTCCCATCCCAGCTCGCCACCCATGATCTCGGCCGCGCGGCGGAGCGCTTCTGTCCCGGGATCGCCCAGAGTGCCGAGGCCGGTGCGGCGAAACACGAAGTCCTCCAGGTGCACCGCCATCTCGTGGCGCGTCGCCCAGATCGCCTCCAGCGCCAGGGTGTCGCGGTCCGAAGCCAGCGGCTCGATGAGCTCGGGCACCTCCTGGGCCAGTGCGACTACCGAGTCGGCCGCGGCGCCGTAGGCGGTGATCAAATGATTGACTTGCTGCGCTGACAATAGGTCGCGATACTGCTCGTAGCGCTCGGCGCGGAAGCGGTCCAGGTCGACGATCTCGCCCGCCGGCAAGGCAAGCTTGCGGGTACGACATGGTGACAAATCATCGCCAAGCTTGCGGCTCACCAGATCGAGCGTGCGCTCGGCGAGCAGCCGCGCGGTGGTGTACTTGGCGCCGAACACCGACAGCAGTCCCGGCACTCCATCGACGGCCTCGTGATCCACGACCTGGTAGTCGCCGGTGCCCTGATAGACCTCGGGATCGATATCCGCCTGTACCAACGGGTATAGCCCAGCGTACGAGTACAAGACGTCGTCGGGCGAGAGCGTCTGCGGACCGAGGGCGGCGTTGACGTCGTCGATCAGCTCCGCAACGTCGGCAGCCGTGGCGCCAACCGCATCCAGATCGCCCTCGTACGGGCCGTACGTGGTGCCGATCAGCGATTTGCCGCGCCATGGAATGATGAACACGTGCCGGCCGCCACGATGGATGACCGCTTGGTTGCGCCGTTGCGTCGGCAGCGCCACCGCGTGGCCCGCGGTCAACGGCCGGGTGACGATGTGGGCGCCCTTGGAAAAACCGGTAACAATCCCGCTGAGCGTCCTGCCACCGAGTTGTTCGTTCAGCTGCCGGATCCACGGGCCGGCAGCGTTGAGGATCAGCCGGCCGCGAACCGTGAGGCGGTGCCCGCTCAGGCGATCCGTGGCCTGCACACCGACCACCCGGCCTTGCTCGAGCAAGAACCGGTCTGAAACCACGTAGTTGGCCACGCAAGCCCCCTTGCGGGCTGCGCCGTCGATGAATGCCAGCGTCACCCGTTCCGAGCTGTGCATGTGGCTCTCGTAAAACAGCCGCCCGCCGGTCAGACCCGATGCCCGGACCCCTGGAATCACGTTGCGCACCTCCGCCGCGGTCAGCGACCGCCCGGAAGGTACCCTCTTGCCCCGATCCCGAACATGACGGTTCTGGCCCAGACAGAGTGTCTCGTAGGCCAACATCCCCGCACTCAGCAATGCCCGGCCACGGCTGAGTCCGCGGTAGGTCGGAACCACGAACGGCACGTAGCGAGTCTGGTGAGGAACCAGGTTCTGGAAGTACATGCGCTCGAGAGCCGACTCACGCACCTTGCCGAACGCGAGGTTCTGCAGATACCGCAACCCGCCATGCAGGAGCTTGGAGGAGGCCGCCGATGTGGCGGCGCCGAAGTCGCCCTTATCGATCAGTGCGGTGACCAGCCCGCGGTCCGCAGCATCGAACGCCAACGCGGCGCCGGTGATGCCGCCGCCGATGATGACCACGTCGAACCGCCGCTGCTCCAGCTCCGTTGGTTGGCGCTTCATGTCTCGTACTGCGGGGCAACCCAGTCGCGATAGCTCCCGTCCATGACCGCCCGCCACCAAGCCTCGTTGTCCAGGTACCAGCGCAGCGTCGCTGCCAGCCCCTCCCGAAAGCTCCAGGCCGGCTCGAACCCGAGCTCGCCCGCGAGCTTCGAGTCGTCGATCGCGTACCGCTGGTCGTGACCCGGTCGGTCGGTCACGAAGGTGATCTGGTCGCGGCAACTGCCCCCGGTCGCCGGGGCGGCCTGGGGGAAGCGGCTGCGTAGCTCTGGGTCGGCGCCGAATTCGGCATCGACCAGCTCGCACAGCGCCTCCACGAGCTCCAGGTTCCGCCACTCGTTGCCGCCACCGATGTTGTACGTCTCGCCGGGCCGGCCTCCCTCGAGGACTGCTGCGATCCCGGCGCAATGGTCGTCCACGTGCAGCCAGTCGCGCACGTTGGAGCCGTCGCCGTAGACCGGCAGCGGCTTGCCCTCTAGCAAATGCACCATCATCAACGGGATCAGCTTCTCCGGAAACTGATACGGACCGTAGTTGTTCGAGCAATTACTCGTTGTCACCTGCAGCCCGTAGGTGTGGTGGTAGGCGCGTACCAGATGATCCGATCCCGCCTTGCTCGCGGCGTACGGGGAATTGGGCCGATAGAGCGTGCTCTCGGTGAACGCCGGATCCTCTGGCCCCAAGCTTCCGTATACCTCGTCGGTGGAGACATGGTGAAACCGATGCGTCGGCGGCACATCCTCGCCGTCGAGCCAGACCGAACGGGCCGCCTGCAGCAGGCTCAGCGTACCGAGCACATTGGAGCGTACGAACGCCTCCGGGCCGTGGATCGACCGATCCACGTGGGACTCGGCGGCAAAGTGCACGATCGTGTCGAGTCGCTCCTGCTGGAGCAGCGCGACGACTCGCTCGGTCTCGTTGATGTCGGCATGTACGAAGCGGAATTCGTCGAGTAATTCGAGTGCCTCGAGGCTTCGTCGATTCCCGGCATAGGTCAGCGCATCCAGCACCACCACGCGATCGTGTGGATGCCGGCGCAGCCAATCGTGCGTGAAGTTGGCGCCAATGAAGCCGGCGCCGCCGGTGATCAGAAGTCTGCGTGAAGCCATGGCCACGTGCGGGCCCGCGCGCGGGGCGGATAGTAGGGTGACTGCTGCAAAGCAACCGCGTGTTTGAACTCTCCCCGATCGTACCAGTTGCGCCAGCCCGCGAGGGCGCCGCGCCTTTGTCCGGGACAGCCGGTGTCCCGCCTACCAATGGCCTCTTGAGATGTTTATTCTTCTTTTAGGATGTCTGCGGGGCGAGTTGTCATTCTATTAGTCACTGATACTCTGCTTGGGATATCTACAGATGTCATATCGCCTCAAGACGCTTTGGGCTCGCGCGGCTACTCGCCTCCGCCCTGCTGCGCTCGGCGCGCTCTTGCTGTTGGTCGGCATCGCCTCCGGCGGCTGCAATGAGAGCGACAGCCCGACCGAGCCGAAGTTAGTCCCCCAGCTCGGGCAGTCGCTGTCAGCCTCGGCCTCGTCTCTACCGGCCGAAGGCACCGAGGTGGAGATCGGTGTCGGCGACGCACTTGTCGACCCGGCCGACGTCGTCTTGGAGCTCAGCTACACCCCCGCGCCGGCGATCACCGACACACCGATACGCATCCAGATCAAGGCCACGCGCAAGGACTCCGGCAAGCGGGTTGCCGGGCGGCTGAAGGTAGAGTTCGGTGACGGCAGAATGACCGCCGTCAAGGACTTCGACGGTCGCGCTGAGGTCGAGCACACCTACAAAGAGGTGTCCGTCTTCGAGCTCACCGCCACCGTCACCGAGGCCAAAGGGGTCGCCACCAGCAAGGTCTTCAGGATCAAGATCATCGGCGAGGTCAGAACAACGCTGAGCCTGAGCGCCGACGCCACCGAAGTTCCGGCGCGAGAACCGGCCGGATTCAAGGTCGAGGTCGGGCGCAGCGACGGCACCCGGAGCAGCGGCTTAGTTACGATCGACTGGGGCGACGGTCGGAGCACTACGCTCGCGGCCATCGGCAAGTCCAGGACCGAGCACACTTATCGCGAACCGGGCAGTTACAAGGTGCTCGCCGAGGTTGTCGACGAGGGCGGCAGGAGCGTCAAGAACGCGGTCCGCGTGCGCGTCCTGGACCGAATCCGAGTGAGCAGCACCCTGAGCGCCGACAGCACGACGCCCGGGGTGGAGCAGACGGTCGCGTACACGTTCACGGTCACTCGCAGCGACGGCAAGCCCGCATCGGGAACCGCTGCGGTGACTTTCGGCGATGGCGCCACCGCGTCGGTCACCGTGAGCAAGAGTACGGCCGGTTTCGAGCACGCGTTCGCCGCTGAAGACACCTACACCACGAGCGTGATCTTCGATGACGGGAGCAGCCGCACGGTGACCGCCAGCGTGCGCATCGACGTGAGCGCCGAGAGCAGCGGCGACGCCATCGACGCCAACAGCCTGAAGTGGCTGCACCCCAACGCCTCCGACTGGAAGATCAGCTCCACGGTGACCAGTGTATCGGTCACCTCCTCCCTGATCTGCATCAGGCACACCAAGGCGGGTGGTTGGCCGGTGCGCGATGGCCTCGAAGGCAACCCGTGGATCGTCGCCAAGGTCGGCGGCACCTGGTATGCCGCCAACTACGAATGGCTGCGCTCCGGTCAGGTCTGCAAGGGCCTCGGCGTTCCCAGCGACTACCCCAACATCGCCAAGGCCCTCGGCCCCCACATCAAGATCCCCCCGCTCAGCAGCTGGGTCCCGAAATCAGGCGAGACCGTCTACCTTTTCGTCACCACACTCGCCCGCGCCGGCGTGCGCTCGAGCGACGAGCGCTCCAACATCGTCAAGGTGATCTGGCCATAGAACTGGCTCAGCCGGAGGAAATGGGGCTCAACGTCCGACCGTTCGGTCTGTCGCTTCGCCTTCGCCAGAGGGGTATCGTTTCCATGCCCCGCATCCCTGACGCACCAATTGTGAGGCTCGCCGTGAAGCAGCACCCGCTCCGTCTCGCCCGGTCGTCCTGCATGTCCCTGATCCTGTTGGCCCTCGTGGCACCGCCCGCGCAGTCCCAGCAGGTAGATCCGGATCTGCTAAAAGATCTCCGTTACCGCTTCATCGGTCCCGACGGCAACCGGGCGATCGCGGTGGTCGGGGTGCCCGGCAACGACAACGTCATCTACGCTGGCGCCGCCTCCGGCGGAATCTGGAAGTCGGTGGACGGTGGCAAAAACTTCGAGCAGGTTTCCACGCCCCATGGCGACAATCACGATTTATGGATTGATCCCCGCAACCCTCGGCGCATGATTGAGGGCAATGACGGCGGCGCCTGCGTTAGCTTCAACGGCGGGGAGACCTGGTCCACCATTTATAATCAGTTGACGGCTCAGTTCTATCACGTCGTGACCGATAACCGGTACCCT
>JACZXM010000173.1 GCA_022571615.1 Acidobacteriota bacterium
CCGCAGTTCGTCGCTGGTGGGCCCCAGATTGCCCACAATAGGCCGGTCGCCGGCATGGCGCAAAATAAGCTCGGTAGCCTCGAATCTAAGCAAGTTTTCCCCCGTGCAGCAGCTGGGTCAGGCTCCAGGGCGCGACTGATGCATGCTGATCAACGCGCCTTCGTGCGGGCGCTCGAAGGTGCCGGTGAGTTGCATCGGATCCGCGTCGAGGTTGACCCGTATCTGGAGATCACGGCCATCGCCGATCGTGTCGTCAAGCGTTCGGGGCCAGCGCTGTTGTTCGAGAGGGTGGCCGGCTCGCCCTATCCGCTGCTGATCAACGCCCTGGGTAGCGAACGCAGAATCGAGATCGCGCTCGGCCGCCCTCCGGCGCAGATCGGGGCGATGCTGCTCGAGTTGGCGGAGCGAGCCAACCCACCCTCTGTGGGCGGGTTGTGGCAGGCACGGCGGAGCCTCTGGGAGTTGCTCTCGATGCGCACCCGGAAGGTGCGCCGAGCGCCTTGCCAGCAAGTGGTCGAGAATCCGGAGCTGACCCAGCTGCCGGTGCAAACCTGCTGGCCGCGCGACGGTGGCCCGTTCATCACCTTCGGGCTGGTGATCACGCGCGACCCGGTGAGCGGCGAGCGCAACATGGGAGTGTATCGAATTCAGCTCTATGACGATTCGACCGCCGGCATGCACTGGCAGATCGTTCGTGGTGGCGGAAACCATTACGCCCGCGCTGAGACGTTGGGTCGACCGCTCGAGGTCGCCGTCGTGATCGGCGCTGACCCGGCGTTGCTGATCTCGGCGATCGCCCCCTTGCCTGAGGGGATGGACGAGATCGCCTTTTCGGGGATTCTGCGGCGTGCGCCCTGTCCCATGGTTCGCTGCAAGACCATCGACCTGGAGGTGCCGGCCAACGCCGAGATTGTCCTGGAGGGCATCGTGCCGCCGCATGAGCGCCGTACGGAGGGGCCATTCGGGGATCACTTCGGGCACTACTCGCACGCGGCGCCGTTTCCGGTGTTTCGGGTGCGAGCAGTGACCCGGCGCCGCGAGCCGGTATATCTGTCGGCGATCGTCGGGTTGCCTCCGCAGGAAGACAAGTACATCGGCAACGCGACACAGGAGATCCTGGGTCCGCTGATCAAGCTTCTGCATCCGGAGATTCGCGAGTTGTGGGCGTACTTCGAGGCTGGTTTCCACAACCTACTGGTGGTGTCGGTTCGGCAGCGCTTCTACAAGGAGGGCCTGAAGACGGCCCTGGGCCTGATGGGCACCGGCCAACTGGCGCTGACCAAATGCATGGTGCTGGTGGATGAGAATGTAGACGCCCGCGACTTCAACGCCGTGCTGCGGGCGATCCGCGACCACTTCGATCCCGAGCACGATTTCCTTCTGCTCCCGGGGGTACCGCTCGACACCCTCGATTTCACCAGCTACCAGATGAACCTGGGCAGCAAGATGGTGATCGACGCCACCTCCGGCGCCACCGACCTGCTGCATGGCCGGCCGGGTGCCGACCATCAAGCTGTGCACGAGGCAATGGGTTCTGTCACCCTGCCGGGCGTCGATGCGGCGGTACCAGAGCACGCCTCCGCGGCCGGGCCGGGACCGGCGCAATCCGGAGCCGGTCGGCTTGCGGATCCGCGGTCGCTCGATTCGCGGGTGATCGCCTACCGGGTGCTGGAGGACAGCTTGCTGGTCGTGCAAGTGGCAGAGGATGGTCGCCAGGTCGTCGAGCGCCTCCTGCAAACCGACCTCGGGCCCGTGCGCTGGGTGGTGGCGGTGAGTAAGGATGTCGACCTCCATCAGCACGATCTGCTGCTGTGGGGGATGTTCACTCGCTTTGACTGCGCGCGCGACATCGTATTCTCGAAGGTGCGCAACCGGGGGGCCTGGACGACCTGCTACGGAGTGATGGGTATCGACGCCACCTTCAAGCCCGGTTACCCGGATCGGCTCGAGATGGAACCCGAGATCATCCAACGAGTGGACCGCAAGTGGGACTCGCTCGGTCTAGACTGCTAGCCAGCCACCCGGTGCGTCCGGGGTCGGGAACTCTAGGTGCGCCAGATGAAGAGCTTTGATCCAGACCTGCAGCGGGTGATCGACAAGGTGCGAGCCGCCGAGCGTCTCGATCGCGAGGACGGGCTGGCGATGTTCGAAACGCCCGATCTGATCGCGCTCGGCCAGCTCGCCAACGCCGACAAGGAGCGCCGAAGCGGTCCGTTCGTCGCTTTCGTGCTCAATCGCCAGATCAATCCGACGAACCTGTGTGTTCTGAGCTGCAAGTTCTGCGATTTCGCTGCCAAGGTCGGCGACGACCACGCGTACGAGATGACGCTCGAGCAGATCCGCCAGCGAGTAAGCGAGCCGATCCGCGAGGTTCACATCGTCGGTGGCCTGCATCCCGACTGGCCGTTCGAGCGTTACCTCGAGGTGCTCCGGGTCATTCGCGACGCCAACCCGCGGGCTCAGATCAAGGCCTATACCGCGGTGGAGATCGATTTCTTCGCCCACCTGGAGAGAATCTCGGTGCAGGAGGTCCTCGATCGGTTGTGCGAGGCGGGGCTGGAAATGATGCCGGGGGGCGGTGCGGAGGTCTTTTCTGAGCGCATCCGAGAGGCGATGTATCGGGAGAAGATCGGTCACGAACGCTGGCTGGAGATCCACGAGATCGCCCATCAGCGCGGCATTCGCACCAACGCCACGCTGCTGTACGGGCACATCGAGACCTATCAGGAACGGGTCGAGCACATGCTGATGTTGCGCCGGTTGCAGGATTGCACCAGTGGTTTCCTGTCGTTTATCCCGCTGGCTTTCCAACCCGGCTACACGAACATCGTGGACCGCCCAGCCTCCGCCGTCGAGGACCTCAAGACCATCGCCGCCGCGCGGCTGCTGCTGGATAACTTCCCGCACATCAAGGCCTATTGGGTGATGCTCGGTGAGGAGACGGCTTCGATGGCGCTGCAATGGGGTGCCGACGATCTGGACGGCACCATCGGCGAGGAGCTCATCGCGCATGCGGCCCTGGCGGCGACGCCGGTCGGCATGACGACGCAACGGCTGTTGAAACTGGTGCGCGAGGCGGGTCGACTGCCGGTACAGCGCGACGCCCTGTACCGGGTCATCGCCGTGTACCCGCCGCCGGGATCGGCTACCCATTGGGCCCAGCGCTTGGGTCGCGACACGGACGATGCGGTGCCGCTCCGCGGGCACTTCGGCGAGGCGACACCGGTCGACGTCGAGCAGTTCGGCTTGTACACCTGGGACCTGGTGACCGGCCCGGCGGCCGAGATCCGCGCGTTGGCGAGTTCTCTGGCGCCGTGCGACACGGTCGCGCAAGCGGTAGCGCCGGAACATCCGGTCTCACGGAGCCGGGGATGAGCCGATTGCGCGTCGCACGCATACCGTATCTGAACTCGGTGCCTTTCTACGGGCTTCTGGAGGGCGCCGAGGTCGAGCTCATCGATCTGCCGCCACGTGAGCTCGGCGCGGCGGCAGCCCGCGGGCAGGTGGACGCGGGCATCATGTCGATGTGCGACGTGTTCCGCAGCCCGCAGTTCGAACCGCTTGGGGCGATGGGAGTGGCTGCCGACGGGCCGGCCCACTCGGTGCTCTTGCTGGCCAAGGTGCCGCCTTCGGAGCTGCAGGGGGCGACCGTCGCCATCACCACCGAGACCAGCACCTCATACCCGTTGTTGCGGCTCCTGCTGGAGCGGCGCTACCGGGTCAGGCCGTCGATGTTCGTGCGGCGTTCGTCCGGTCCGCTCGATGGCGACGACGCGCTGCTGTTGATCGGCGATCAGGCGCTGCGTGTCGCGGCCGGCGCAGGATTGCAACCGGGCACGACCGATTACAGCCGGGGCTTGATCCGGCTGGCGACCGCGGGCCGAGCGCAACCCTGGGCTTGGGCGCTCGATCTGGCGATGGCGTGGAAGCAATGGCAGGGTATGCCGTTCGTGTTCGCACGCTGGGTGGTGCGCTGTGATGTCGCACTATCGCAGCGCGCACGACTCCTGGACCTGCTGTCGCGCTCGCTCGAGGAGAGCCTGCGCGAACTGCGGTCCCGGGCGGCGGAGCACGCCGCCGGCACCGGGCTCCAATCCGATGCCGCCTACGCCTACCTGATGGGATTTACCTATCGGCTCGGGCCGGTGGAGCTGGATGCCATCGAGCGGTTCCGAAGCCAGCTAGCCGGCGCACCCTGGTGGGAAGCGAGCCGTCCCGCGGCCCTCTCGAGGTCCCTGACATGACGAGTGCGGTGACCAAAGCACGCGATGTGATGCGCGAGGCGCGGCAGCGGGCTTCGAGTGCGGGCCACAGTGTTGCCACCGGGGCGGCCGCGCCGGGGGTCGTGTTGCCCGACCTGTTGGGGGCTGACCTGTCGGGTGTTCGGATCGAGGCGATTCGCGACAAGGTTACGGCCGCGCAGCGGGTGACACCCCTCGAGGGGCTCTGGCTGCTCACTCGGGCGCCGTTGGCCGAGCTCGCGGCCCTGGCCAACACCTGGCGCTTTCGCTACAACCCCGAGCGGCGGGTGACCTTCGTCATCGACACCAATCCCAACTACACCAACTACTGCGACGCCGATTGTCTGTTCTGCGCCTTCTATCGACGGCCGGGGGATACGCGGGAGGGGTACGTACAATCGGTGAGCGAGCTGATGGATTCGATCGGTCGATCGGTCGATCTCGGCGCTACCACGGTCCTGCTTCAGGGTGGGTTGAGCGACGAGCTTCCGTTCGAGTACTACCTGGATGTAGTGCGGGCCTTCCGCGATCGCTTCCCCGATGTGCACCCGCACCTGTTCTCGCCCCCCGAGATCGGCAAGATGCGAGAGGTCTCCTCGCTTGGCTACGAGGAGATCTTCGCGGCGTTGTTCGAGGCCGGCCTGCGGACCATGCCGGGTGGCGGTGCCGAGATCCTGTCGGATCGTGTCCGGGCGCGGATCTCGCCCAAGAAGCAAAGCGCGCGCGAGTGGCTCGAGATCCATCGCGCCGCGCACCGGGGTGGGCTGCGGACGACGGCCACCATGATGTACGGGCACGCCGAGCAACCGCCGGATGTCATCGAGCATCTGGAGTGCCTGCGGCGGGTGCAGGATGATGCCGGCAACGGCGGGTTCACCGCCTTCATCCCGTGGTCCTACAAGGCCGCGAACACTCCTATGGAACGGCAGTTTCCCGATAGTCCCGGTCCGGTGGTGTACCTGCGCGTGCTCGCCGTGTCGCGGATCTATCTCGATAATGTCCGCCACGTGCAGGCATCCTGGTTCTCGGAGGGCAAGAAGGCAGGGCAGGTCGCGCTGCATTTCGGCACCGACGACTTCGGCGGCACGCTCATCGAGGAGAACGTCTTGCACCTGGCGGCACATGAGGTCGAGACAACGACAGAAGAGACTATCGAATTGATCCGCGAGGCAGGTTTCCAACCCGCCCGCCGACAGACGCCGCTCTACGATGTCGTGGAGAGTTACTGAAAAGGCGACCGGCGATGGCCGGGCTCTCACAAGAGCTCTGGCGGCGCTCGGCGTGCTGTTGCTGGCAGTGCCGTCTTGCGGCGGCCGAGATGCGTGGCTGCACGACCCGCTTCCCGAGCGCGGCCCCGTCGTTCCACCGGTACCGTTGCCGGCCGATGCTCCCCGCGTGCGGCTGACGACCCCCGTTGGCGAATTCGTCGTAGCGCTGTACGCCGAGCTCACACCCAAGAGCGCCGCGAACTTCCTTCGCTACGTGGACGAGGGATTCTACGATGGCACGGTGTTCCATCGAATCGAGCCCGAGGACAGCGGCCTGGCGGTCATTCAGGGGGGCGGATTGACTCCCGACCTGCGCGAGAAAGCGACCCACGCGCCGATCGAGAACGAAGCCGCAAGCGGATTATCCAACCGGCGGGGAACGATCGCCTTGGCGCGTTTGCCCGACCCGCACAGCGCCACGGCCCAGTTCTTCATCAACTACTTGGACAACCGGATTTTTGACTACCAGGGCGAGGATGCCTACGGCTACGCGGTGTTCGGTGTCGTGGTGGAAGGTATGGAGGTCGTGGATCGGATCTCCATGGTGCCCACCGAGCACGCTCCGGGGACGACGTTGTACCGCGTGCCGATGGTCGAGATCTTGATCAAGAGCGCGCGACGCGAGGAGCCCGGGATCGTCGGGCCGGGCGGGGCGCGACCCGGCCGCGATCGGGTGTGGATCGCGCGTCCGAGCGGGTCGCCGCGGCGGGGACCGGGGCGCCCGGTTGCCAGGGTTGCCCACCCCGCCTAGACGGGCCCGGCGCGAAACTTGCCCGTCACCCCTCCTCTTGTGCAGAGGTTTTCCCGTGATCACCGGTCCGTGCCTCATCGTCCAGCCGATCCACGCGGCGGGCCTCGACCGGTTGCGCGCGGCCGGGCTGGAGCCGCGCTCGGCGAGCGGGACCGATTCCGAGACGCTGGCCCGCGAGGTCGCCGACTGCGTCGCCGTCATCACCCGCAACACCGGCTTCCCGGCACGCGCCATCGCGGCGGCGCCGGCCCTGCGGGTGATCGGCGTGCACGGCACCGGCACCGACCACGTCGCCACCGCCGAGGCGACCGCGGCCGGGATCGTGGTGGTCAACACGCCCGGCGCGAACGCCGTCTCGGTGGCCGAGCAGACGCTGGCGCTGATCTTC
>JACZXM010000174.1 GCA_022571615.1 Acidobacteriota bacterium
TCGATCCGCGGTTCGCGGGCATCGAGGAGACCTGGAAGGCAGCCGAGGACAGCCGGCGAGTCGAGGCTCGCTGATTGGGCTCGGTGATCGATACGGCGGCGCGTAGCGACGGATCGCGAGGCCGGGCCGAGGCATCCGGCAACAACGCCTGGCAAGTGTAGTGTGAGTCCGGGGGCGAGAAGGAGTAAGAGCTGATGCGAATGAAGCTGCTCTGTACGGCCGTCGTGCTGTTGACGGCCGTTGCCGCCTGCTCGGGCAACGGTGAGGAGACAGTTGCTAGTGCCGATCCCACCATGGCAGCCCCCGCGCCAAACGCGACGGAGTCGCCGGCGGCAGCTCCCAGACCGCAGAAGCAGCTCCCCGGCCTGGACTATCTACAGCAGATCCCGTATGCCTACCGTGTTGCCAACGAGCACCCGGACATGCTGGCTCAGATCCCGTGCTATTGCCCCTGCGAGCTCTACGGGCATGGCGGGGTGATCGACTGCTACCGCTCGCAACACGCGGCCGGCTGCGCCACCTGCCTGGAAGAGGCGGTCCTCGCCGGCAAGCTGTTGGAACAGGCGGAGGCCCGCGGGCCGGAGGTCTACACGCAGATCGCTGCCGAGGTGAAGAAACGATATCGCACGGCGATCGTCCGGAGCCATCTGCAGAAAAACGATATGCCCAACCTGCAGAGCGACAAGGGCAGAGCTTTCCTCGCTGCGTGCTCGGACTGCCATCAACCGCCGCACCCGGCGATGTACACCGCCGACAACTGGCGCCGGTCGCTATCGCGGATGGAAGCGTATGCCAACCAACGGGGCATGGAGATGAACCCGGCGCAGTGGGAAGCGGCAGTGAGCTACCTCCGCTCGACCGCCAGCCAGTTCACACCCGAGGAAGGCGACAACTACCGGGCCGAACTGGCTCGTGCCGTCGAGCACCTCAAGCGGACCGAGGGCGAGTCGGTCTACTACCCGAGTCCCCGCGACAAGATCCTGGCGCCCGAATGGTTCGAGCGCATGGTCCAGGCCTACCGGCTGGCGCGCGATATCCCTGCCGACGTGCTGGCCGCCACCCCGATCGACGACCCGGGCTGCAGCAACCTTCTCCAGTGCCTGAACTCCACCTCCGCGTTCACCTCCGAGGCTGCCGTCGAGGCGGTCTTCCAGATCGCGGCGGATCGGGCCGGGGGCGATTAGTAAGCGGGAAGGCAGGGGGTCCCAGACCCATCACACTTCGGCCACGGGCTGCTAGGCCCCGGCCACCCTCCGACCCGTCGTTTCCGCGAGAACAGCCAGACTAGATCCGAGGCCGAACCGCGTCGAGCTCGGGGAACACGGGCCACGCTTCCTTGGGCGGGCTGGACTCAACGAACAGGCGGGCGCCCTCGACGCCGACGGCAGCGTTCGGGAGGGTGACGCCGATCGCCTGGCCCAGGCCCGCGGTGAGGGCGGAGACATCCATGACGACCCGCCCGGTGGCGAGGACGTTGTCGTCGGCATCGAGTTGCTCGACCATCACCGTGAGCTTGGTGAGCGCGGTCTGGTTGTTGTTGACCACCATCACGTCGAAGTACAGGGAGCCGTCTGGGCGCTGGATCCAGGAGGTCATATTGACATCGTAGTTATTCCGCTGTTCCACCACCTTGCGGACGAGATCGTCGGCGGAGGGTGGGTTGCAGGCGATGCTGGTCGCGGTCAGCAGGATGGTTGCAAGCAGTGCCGGGCGTTTCATGTCGGGTTTTCTCCGTCGCTCGGTGGTGGGGTTGCGTGTTTCTGGAACAGCATCCGGTAGACATCGCGTCGCGGGATGCCGGATTCTCGCGCCACGGTGCGCTGCGCCTTGCGGCGCTCGATGCCGTCTGCGACCAGCAGGTCGTAGCGTGCCACGACCTGGCAGGTTGTCCATGTCGGTTGAGCCGGGGCGATATCCTTTGCCGGCCCGATACACAGGGTGACCTCGCCGCGGAGCGGCGTGTCATGTAGGCGCTCTAGGATATCTGCCAGCGTGCCGCGCAGGAACTCCTCGTGGGCCTTGGTCAACTCCCGGGCGACGGCAGCCGGTCGCTTCTCACCTAGCACCAGAGACGCCGTTTCCAGAGTCGATTGCAGGCGCCGTGGCGACTCGAGCAAGAGCAATGTGCCGGGAACCGGCCGCAACGAGCGGAAGAAACGCTCGCGCTCGCCCGCCTTACGCGGCGGGTATCCGGCGAAGAAAAACCGGTCCGTCGGCAGGCCCGACGCCACCAGCGCAGCCAGGGGGGCGCTGGGGCCGGGAACCGGGACGACGGTGAGGCCGGCCTCGACGGCGGCACGCACGAGACGGAAGCCGGGGTCGGAGATCGAGGGGGTGCCGGCGTCGCTGACCAACGCCACGCTGGCACCCGCCTGGAGACGTTCGAGGACACGCCCTAGCTGCCGTCGCTCGTTGTGCTCGTGGAACGAGATCGGCCGCGCCGCAATGCCGAAATGGGACAGCAACTTCCGGGTCCGACGCGTGTCCTCGGCCAGCAGCCAGTCCGCCCCGCGCAGCACGTCGAGGGCACGATAGCTGATATCGCGCAGATTGCCGATCGGCGTGGCGACCAGGTAGAGGGCGCCGGGCTCGAGGCTCGTGGCCGTGCGGTCAGCTTTCGGTGTTTCGGTGTCTCTGCTAGTTTTGATCGGATTCACTCCGCTCGAAAAAGACGGCTATTGCCCGGTGCCCGGCCGACGCGACACTACCTGAGGAGGCGGTACTTGATCCACGGTGCCCAGTTGATCCCGCGCGTTCGCCACGCTGACGACCGCGGCTACGTGACCGAGATTCTGCGGTCGGACGAGCCGCATTTCCAGCGCTTCGGACAGGCCTACGTCACCACCAGCCGCGAGGGCGTGGTCAAGGCATGGCACAAGCACGAGAAGCAGACCGATCACTTCTACGTCGTCTCCGGGACGATGAAGGTGGCGCTGTATGACGATCGGGAAGCCAGCCCGACCGCCGGACAGTACCAGATCGAGATCCTGGGCGAGCAGGGCCAGGATGCGCTGCTGATCATACCCAACCACGTCTGGCATGGGTTCATGTCGCTGGCACCGTTCTCGGCCCTGATCAACATCCCGACGGAACCCTACAACCATGACGCTCCGGATGAGATTCGGGCCCCGTGGGATGCGTTCGACGACGTCTGGACGATTCGGCACCGATAAGAATATCGGGCATGAAACGGTACAATCCCGCAACCACGCGATCGAAAGCCATTGCCCATCGACCACATCGCCGTACGGGGTGCCCGGCAGCACAACCTGAGGGGAATCGACCTCGACCTGCCGCGCTATGCGTTGATTGTGGTCACGGGACCCTCGGGATCAGGCAAGTCGTCGCTGGCGTTCGACACCCTCTACGCCGAGGGGCAGCGGCGGTACGTGGACTCACTCTCCACCTACGCCCGGCAGTTCCTCGAGCAGATGGAGCGACCTGATGTCGATCGCGTGGAGGGTCTGTCGCCAGCGATAGCGATCGATCAGAAGACCACCAGCAGGAACCCGCGCTCAACCGTCGGCACCGTCACCGAGATCTACGACTTCCTGCGCCTGCTGTATGCCCGCACCGGTACGCCGCATTGCCCGCGCTGCGACCGGCCGGTGAGCTCGCAGAGCACGCGCCAGATCGTCGAGCGGGTGCTCCAACTCCCGGAAGGAACGCGGATCCAGGTACTCGGGCCGATCGTCAAAGGACGCAAGGGTACATATCGGAAGGAACTCTTGCGCCTGGCACGCAGCGGATTCGTGCGGGCGCGCATCGACGGCCGGGTCCGGGAGCTTGGCGAGCCGATCAAGCTGGAGCGCAACCAGCAGCACGACATCGAGGTGGTGGTGGATCGCCTGATCTTGCGCCCAACGGTGGAGCGCCGGCTGCACGAGTCGGTGGATATGGCGCTGCAGCTGGGTGACGGGGTGGTGGTCGTGAACATCGTCGGCGAGGGCGACCGGCTGTTTTCCCACAAGCTGGCCTGCCCTCACTGCGGCATCAGCTTGCCGGACCCGGAGCCGCGTTCCTTCTCGTTCAATTCCCCGCGCGGCGCGTGCCCGGTCTGCGACGGTCTGGGCACCAACCACGAGCTCGACCCGGAGCGCATCATTCCCGCCGGCGAGGTGTCGTTGCTCGACGGCGCGGTGGCGCCTTGGCGGGGCGCGGCCTATCCGAAACCCTTCATCCGCGCACTGTGCCGGCGAGAGAACGTCGATGCCTCACTGCCCTGGGCGCAGCTGCCGGAAGAGTTCCGCCAGATGGTCTTGTACGGGCCGCGCGACGGCGGCGCTATCAAGCTCCGCGTGCAGGGCGATTACCTCGACAAGAGCCTGGCCCGCGGCTTCCGCGGCATCATTCCTGCGCTGGACCGAGCCCTAGCCGGTGCCGATTCTCCTCGAGTCCTGCGGCGGCTCGAACCGTACATGCACGATGGTGCGTGCGAAGGATGCCAGGGCACTCGGCTGCGGCCCGAGAGCCTGGCGGTCCGGATCGATGGACGTTCCATCGCACAGCTCTGCGCGTTGACCATCGATGCCGCGGCCGATGCCATTGAACGCCTCGAGGTGCCGGTGCCGTTGCGGCCCGTTGCCGAGCCCATACTCAAGGAGGTCAGGGAGCGGCTCGGGTTCCTGAACCAGGTGGGCTTGGGTTACCTGAGCCTGGATCGACCGGCCCGGAGCCTGGCAGGAGGCGAGAGCCAGCGCATCCGGCTGGCGACGCAGATCGGCACCCGGCTGCGCGGCGTGCTCTACGTGCTCGACGAGCCCAGCATCGGGCTACATGCGCGCGACAATCGGCGCTTGATCGATGCGCTACGCGAGATCCGTGATTTGGGAAACACGGTGATTGTCGTCGAGCACGACGAGCAGACCATTCGCGCAGCCGACTGGGTGGTCGACCTCGGTCCCGGCGCTGGAGAGCACGGCGGCTACGTCGTCGCCGAAGGTCCGCCCGAGGACATCGAGCGCCACCCACGCTCTCCCACCGGTGCCTATCTGTCCGGCCGGCGTCGCATCGAGATCCCGGAGCGGCGTCGTGCCCCGATGCCCCGCGCCGACGGCGGGCCGACCCATCTCGTGGTGCGCGGCGCACGCCACAACAACCTGTGCTCGATCGATGTCGCGTTTCCGCTCGGCTGCTTCATTGCGGTGACTGGGGTGTCCGGCTCGGGCAAGAGCAGTCTGATCGAGGAGACGCTGTATCGGGCGCTGGCCCGGCAGCTCAACCACGCCAGCGAGATCCCGGGACCGCACGACGGCATCGAGGGGATCGAAGCCATCGACAAGGTCGTCGATATCACCCAGCAGCCGATCGGCCGCACGCCGCGCTCCAATCCGGCCACCTACACGGGGGCGTTCACACCCATCCGCGAGCTCTTCGCCTTCCTGCCCGAGAGCAAGGTGCGCGGCTACGGTGCCAGTCGCTACTCGTTCAACGTCGCGGGCGGCCGCTGTGAGGCCTGTCGTGGCGCCGGGGTCAAGAAAATCGAGATGCATTTCCTACCCGACGTGTACACCACCTGTGATGGGTGCAACGGGCGGCGCTACAACGCCGAGACGCTCGAGGTGCAGTACCGCGGACGCTCGATTGCGGAGGTTCTCGAGATGACCATCGACCACGCGCTGGAGCATTTCGAAGCGGTTCCCAAGATCGCCCACAAGTTGACAACGATGCAGGAGGTGGGGCTCGGCTACCTGCGTCTCGGTCAGCCGGCGACGACGCTCTCGGGCGGTGAAGCGCAGCGGCTCAAGCTCTCCCGGGAGTTGGCGCGTCGCTCCACCGGCCAGACGTTGTACTTGCTCGACGAGCCCACCACGGGCCTGCACTTCGAGGACGTGCGGCGCCTGTTGCACGTTCTGGACGCCCTGGTGCGGCAGGGCAACACCGTCATCGTCATCGAGCACAATCTGGAGGTCATCAAATGGGCCGACTGGATCATCGATCTGGGGCCCGATGGTGGCGCCGGTGGCGGCCGGGTGGTGGCCGCCGGCACCCCCGAGCAGGTAGCCAACGACCCGGGCTCGGAGACCGGCGTGTTTCTGCGCGGCGTGCTCGAGCGCCAGACGATGGCACTCTCGTGAGCGAGCGCGAGAGGCAGACCCGGCGGCTGCGGCTGGCGATGTTTTCGCCGCTGCCACCGTCACCCACCGGCATCGCCGACTACACCGCCGACCTGTTGCCGTTGCTGCCGCCGGAGTGGGAGATCGAGCTGTTCGTCGACGGTTCGCCTTCGGACACGCAATGTAGCCGCGCATCGGTGTGGCCGCATGGCGAGTGCCGGCAGCGAGCCGGGGCCCGGGCCTTTGATCTCCATATTTACCAGGTGGGCAACAACCCTGCCCATGCCTACACGCTGCCCTACGTGCGCGAGACGCCCGGGCTCTTGATCCTCCACGATGCGGTCCTACACCCCGCGCGGGTGGCGGCGTACATTGGCGCCGTGGACATGCCGGGGTATCGGGCGGTCGCAGAGGCGAGCGAGGGCGCGACCGGTGCAGCCCTCGCGCACTTGGTTGCAGCCGGGCTCGGCAGCCCGGCCGTGTACTGGCGCTTTCCGCTGTGCGCGGACCTGGTCCGTGCCAGCCTGCGCACCGCTGTCCACGGCAAACTGCTAGCAGGGTGGTTGCGCGCG
>JACZXM010000175.1 GCA_022571615.1 Acidobacteriota bacterium
AAACCCGATTGCGCGATCGCGGCGCGCTCCCGACCGAGCGCATGCAGCGCTTCATTCCGCTCGCGCGTGCCCTCGGCGAGACCGACGATGAGGTGGCCATCATCGCCATGCTCCTGGACGACACCTACCAGGAAAGTCTCCACGGGGTCCCGGTACCGCCCTCGCCCGAGGAGTCCTGGCGCACCGAGCGTTCCGCGCCGCAGCCCCGGCAGAATAAGCATCGCGGACGGAGCGGTCGACACCGGGGCAGACGGTCGCGGTGACCGTGCAAAATGCGGAACCCGAGCGAGAGGCGCCCGGTCGCGGTCACCGAGGCGAGCTGGTGAGGGGACCGACGCCGGCAACCTTATGATGGCGTCATGAAACGCCGCCCACGCGATCGATACGGCCGGGCTCTGCGCCGCGGCAGCACCGATGAGCTGTTGCAGGCGCAGGAGCCGGAACAGGTCGTCGATTCGGCCGCCCAAGCGTGTCAGCGGGCAATCGAGCTGTTCGATGAGCGCCGCTTCTTCGAGGCCCACGAGTTCTTCGAGTACGTCTGGAAGGCCGACGACATCGAGGCCGGCGATCGTCGCTTCTGGCAGGGCGTCACGCAAGTGGCGGTTGGCTGTTGCCACGCGCAGCGCGGAAACATCGGGGGTGCACGGACCCTTCTGGAGCGGGCGGCGGCCAATCTGAGTCACTACCCGTCGCCCCATCAGAGTATCGATACGGCCGCCCTGATTTGTCTCACCGACAACATCGCGCAGCAGATCCGGCGGCAAGGTGCGTTGCCGAAGCTCGAATTCGCCCGCTTCCCGCCACTGACGCAAGAGTCATCCCTTCCGTGATCCAGGCGGTGGTGGTAGGTTCGTGCCTTCCCACCTGTCGCCGCAACGAGGGTTTCATGAGAATAGAAGCTCGCCTGTTCAACAGATCCCGGCTCTTGCTCCTCACGCTGCTCGTTGCCGGCGCGTTCGTGGCCCCAGAGGTGACGGCGCAGAGCACACCCACCTTACCGGAGCAGTTCTTCGGCTTTGAGCTCGGCGCCGACCGCAAGCTGGCGCGTTGGGACCGGATCGTCGAGTACTTCGAGCTCCTGGAGTCCCAGAGCGATCGGATCCGGGTGATCGACATGGGCCCGACGACCGAGGGCAACCCATTCCTGCTGGTGATCATCTCCTCGCCTGCCAACCTGGCCAACACCGATCGGCTGCGCGAGATTAGCCGCAAGCTCGCCGACCCCCGAGGGATCGGGGAGGCCGAGATCGAGCGGTTGATTCACGAGGGTAAGGCGGTAGTGGCGCAGTCGCTGGGGCTGCATTCCACCGAGGTCGCCGGGGCGCAAGCGGCGCCGGCGATCGCCTACGAGCTGCTTGCGCGCGACGACGAGGAGACCTGGCGCATCCTCGACAACACCGTCTTGTTGCTGTTTCCAGCCCTCAACCCCGACGGCCAGATCATGGTTACCGACTGGTATCGGGAGAACCTGGGCACCGAGTACGAGGGAACGGGCCTGCCGTGGCTGTACCACAAGTACGTCGGACACGACAACAACCGCGATGGCGACTATCTCAGTATGATCGAGTCGGTCTACACGGCCGAGGTCCTGTACCGGGATTGGAAGCCCCAGGCCTACATCGATCATCACCAGATGGGAGGGTACGGCGCCCGCATGTACGTGCCTCCGTACAGCGAGCCCATCCGACCCTATGCCGATCCGCTCATGTGGCGAGAGCTGGCCTGGTACGGGGCGCACATCGCCTACAAGCTGGAGGAGAACGGCATTGCGGGCGTGCTCAACGCCGGCCAGTATCCCGGCTGGGGGCACTTCGGCTGGCATTGGATCACTCCGATGCACAACATCGCCGGCATGCTAACGGAGTCGGCGAGTGCCAGCCTGGCGACACCGTTGTACCTGCATCCCGACCAGCTTCGCGGGGGTGCGCGTGGGCTCCCTCGCTACGAGGCGCAGTCGAACATGCCCAACCCCTGGAAGGGCGGTTGGTGGCGTGTGAGCGACATCGTCCGGCAACAGAAGATCGCCGCCTGGGCGCTGCTCGACATCGCGGCGCGCAACAAGGAGACCGTGCTTCGCAACGCCTACCTCAAGGCCATGCGGCAGACGCGGCGAGGCGCCGAGGGGGACGTGAAGGCGTACGTCGTTCCGGCGGCCCAGCACGATCCTCTCACCGCGGTGAAGATGATCAACACGCTGTTGCTCTCGGACATCGAGATCCAGCGCGCGCGCCGTGCTTTCCGCGTCGGTGACCGTGAGTACGGGGAGGGCACGTTCGTGGTCTCGCTGGCGCAGCCGAAAATGGGGCTGGTCCGGAACCTGCTGGGCCGGACGCTGTACCCTGACAACGAGTGGACCCGGGCCCGTGACGGCTCGCCTCTCCGGCCCTACGACACCGCGACCCACACCATGGCCGAGCTCATGGGAGTCCGGGTCGATCCGATCGCCACGGTAGCCGAGGGCGAGTTCACTACGCTGAGGGGCGCGGTACCCCTCGTTGGCGGCGTGTTCTCGAGCGCGCCAGCGCTGGTGCTGGACGGGCGGCTCAACAACAGCTTCCGCGCCGCCAACCTGCTCTTGGATCGAGGCGTGTCGGTTCGGCGCGCTGATGTGGCGGCCGCCGGCCTTCGCCCAGGCGATTTCATCGTCGATGCCGGCGACCGTTCGGCAGTGGAGGCGGTAGCGGCCGAGACCGGAGTCCGGGTCGGCGGGTTGGAGGGGCTTCCGAGCAGCGGAGTGCACGCGCTGCGCCGGTTGCGGGTCGGCATGTACCAACGATATCGGGGCGGCAACATGGACGAGGGTTGGACCCGGTTCCTGCTCGAGCAGTTCGGCTTCCCCTACACGTCGGTGATGGACGAGGAGATCAAGGCCGGCGACCTCAACGAACGCTACGACGTAATCGTATTGCCGCACGATTCCACTGCGACGCTCATGGGTGAGGCATCGAGCCGTTTCGGCGGGACTCCACCTCCAGTTCCGCCAAAGTACCAGAGCGGCCTGGGCGACGACGGCGTCGAGGCGCTGGTGCAGTTCGTCGACAACGGCGGCACCTTGGTGACCCTCGGCAGGGCGTCCGAGCTGGCGATCGACAAGTTCAAGCTCCGCGTCCGCAACGTGGTTGCCGGCCTCGACTCGACCGACTTTTTCTGCCCCGGCTCGACGCTGCGGGTGACCTTCGACCGTCGCAATCCTCTGGCCTACGGGATGCCCGAGGAGGGACTGGCGCTATTCTGGGACAGCCCCGCGTTCGAGATCCTGCCCTCGAGCCACAACGACCGCTACCAGCGCATCGTGCTGTATGCGGACCGCGACATCCTGCAGAGCGGCTGGCTGATCGGCGAGGAGCACCTGGCGAACAAGGCGGCGGTGGTGGCGGCGAAGTACGGCGAGGGGTCCATAGTATTGATCGGCATCCGCGCCCAGCACCGGGCCCAGACGCACGGGACCTTCAAGCTGCTGTTCAACACCCTACTGCAATGACCCCCCGCGGGGAGCTCGAATAATGGGCCTTGCCGCCGCCGCCGGTCGCACCTTCGAGCGGCGCTCGACGCTGTACCGGATCGGTCTGCTGTCGGTAGCCGTTGCCGCCTCTACGTTGGGATGGGCATCCGCACCACCCCCCGACTTGGTGCTGGTGGGGGGCGTTGTCTATACCGTGGACGCGGCCCGGCCCTGGGCCGAGGGGCTTGCCATCACCGGGGGTCGGATCAGCGCCGTGGGATCGAGCTCCGAGATCCGCGCGCTGGCGGGGCCCGATACACGAGTCATCGAGCTCGGGGGAGCATTCGTGACTCCGGGATTCAACGATGGGCACGTGCACGTGGCCTCTACCGGGGCTCTCCTGGTGGGGGTGAATCTTCTGGATGTGCACGAGCCCGAGTCCTTTACGGAGCGCGTCGCGGCGGCGGCCCAACGGATGCCGGCCGGAAGCTGGATTACCGGGGGCTCCTGGGGCGCCTACGAGCAGTGGGCGCACGGGTCGGCGGGTGCAGAGGATGACCCGGCCGGTGCACGAGACCACGGGCCATTCACGCCGCATCGCGACCTGATCGACGACGTCACGCCCGAGCACCCGGTGCTGCTGAGCAAGTTCGACCGCTCGATGTTTCTGGCCAACACGCTGGCGCTGCAGCTCGCCGGCATCGACGAGAGCACCCCGGTGCCGCAAGGTGGGGAGATCATCGTCGGCGCCGACGGCCGTTTGACGGGAGGGCTGACAGGGGCGGCCGTTGGCCTGGTGCGAGTGGCGATCGCTCCCAAGTCGTTGGAGCTGCGAACGCTCGAGTTCGAGGCCGTGCTGCGGGAGGCGCGTGAGGGCGGCATCACGACGATTCAGGACATCACCTCGGCGGACATGCTACGCGTGTACCAGGCAACACGGGCGCGCGGCGCGCTCACGGCACGGATCATGATCCGTCCGTCGCTCGACAACGTCGTCCACACGGCGGGGTTGGGCATCACAAAGGGCTTTGGAGACGACTGGCTCAAGTTCACCGGATACAAGGCCTGGGTCGACGGGATCATGGGCGGCTCCAGCGCGCTCTTCTTCCGCGACTACGACCACGATCCGGGCAACCGTGGAGCCCTGCGGCAGATCATGCTGCCCGAAAGCGTCTCGGGTGCTGCGATGTCGATGGGTCCCGACGATCACTACACGGCGTTCCCGCCGGGGAACCTCGAACGACTCCTGGAGGTGGCAGTCGATACCGGTATACCGCCTCACGTGCACGCCATCGGCATGCTCGGGGTGCGCATGATCCTGGACATTTACGAGCGCGTGCTCACCGCCCACGACATGGTCGAGTCCGACCACCGCTGGCGCGTCATCCACGGGCAGGTCGTGATGCCGGAGGATTTCGCGCGCTTCGGTGCGCTCCATCTGGTGGCCGAGGTCAACCCGTACCACGTATCCGACGACATGCGCTGGATGCAGGAGCGCATCGGCAAGGAGCGATCGCAGGGTGCCTACGGATTCCGGCAGCTCAAGGATGCCGGAGCGGTGCTGGTGTTCGGCTCCGACTCGCCTGGCACCAACGCGGCGCGATACTACCTCAGCCCGATGTACGGCCTGTACGCGGCGGTCACTCGGCAGACCCTATCTGGCGAGCCCGCCGGCGGCTGGTTCCCGGAGCAGCGCCTGAGCATCGAGGAGGCGATCGAGGCGTACACCGCCAATCCCGCCTGGGCCTGCTTTCAGGAGGATGCCAAGGGCACGCTGACCACGGGCAAGCTTGCCGACATCGCGGTCTTCGACACCAATTTGGTGGTGGCCGGCCATGACGATCCGACCGCACTGTTGCGTGCCAAGGTCCTGTACACGATCGTCGGTGGGCGCATCGTTTACCAGCGGTAGAGTCAGCAACCGCGACCACCCAGGGCCGGAGATGCGCGTCCAGACGGCGGCAGCTCAGTCAGGATCTTGCCCGCGGCCGCGGCTCAATTGCAGCTCGATCTCGGTGATGCGCCGCTCGATTTGCTCGAGCTTGTGCAGAATCAGCACGTGGGTCTTCTTGGCATCGATGCCCACCGGGCTGGTATCGCTGTGGATGCCCTCGGCGATGCGCTGGTAGTCGTTGCTGGGAATGTCCATGGAATCTCCGCGATGATCTGCCGAATCGGAAGCCAACCGGCTTTCTGAAGGCTACCATCTGCGCACCGGCCGCGATCGTGGCCGCTGCCGGATGAGCGGCGCTTCCGCTTCCGGCCCATCGAGCTAACCGCCGCCATCAAACCGTGTACCGGAGGACCATGATGCAAGACTTCCTCGCCCAGACCTTCTACGGCAACACCATCGGCCGCTGGGCCGTCGCGCTTGCCATAGCCGTGGCGGCTTTGGTTGTCGGCAAGACGGTGTACTGGTTCACGCGTGGCATTCTCAAGCGCTGGACGAAGCGGACGGACACGCAGCTTGACGACATGCTCATCGACATGCTCGACGAGCCGCTCGTGGTGATCGTTACCGCGCTCGGGTTCGGGGTCGCGGCGCGCTCACTGAGCCTGCCGGTGGGCGCCGTGGAGTTCGTCGGGGGCGCGATCCAGGCGGCGATCGTGCTGGCGGTGGCGTGGGTACTTGTCCGCTTGTTCGATGCCGTCGTTCGCCACGTGCTCGAACCGTTGGCGGAAGGCACCGACAACGATCTCGACGACCAACTGTTGCCCATCATCCGCAAGGGCGGCACGGGCGCGATCTGGATCCTGGGCGTGATCATGGCGCTCAACAACGCCGGCTACGACGTTGCCGCATTGATCGCCGGCCTGGGCATTGGCGGTATCGCGCTCGCCATGGCGTCGCAGGACACGGTGAAGAACGTCTTTGGCGGCTTCACGATCTTCACAGATCGCCCCTTCAAGACGGGTGACCGCATCGTGGTGAGTGGCTTCGACGGCGTCGTCGACGAGATCGGTGTCCGTTCCACCCGGCTCCGTACGCTGGCGGGCCGCGTGGTCACGATCCCGAACTCGAGCATCTCCAACTCGCCGGTGGAGAACATCTCCAGCGAGCCATCGCGAAAGATCGTCCAAACCCTGGGCCTGACCTACGACACCACCGCCGAGGGTATGGGGCGAGCTATGGAGACCCTGCGCCAGATTACCGGCGAGCATGTCGAGAGCC
>JACZXM010000176.1 GCA_022571615.1 Acidobacteriota bacterium
ATCCTGTTCTCACCCGACCTGCACCAGCGCCTGACCCAGCTCGCCCAGAAGCGGTGCACCAGCCTGGGGCAGCTTGTCCGTTCCGCCGTCGAGCGACAATACGGGCTGGTCTCTCGCGAGGACCGGCTCGAGGCGGTAGCCGATCTGGCGCGGCTGTCGCTGCCGGTAGGCACCACCGCCGACATGAAGGCGGAGTCGGTGCCAAAGCCCAAGGAGATCGGAGGCTGATTCTTCTAGACGCCAACGTGTTCATGTACGCCGCCGGAGCTCCACATCCTAACAGGGAGCCTTCGCTGCGGTTACTCGAGCGCATCGCCCAGGGCGCGCTGGATGCTTACGTCGATGCGGAGACCCTGCAGGAGATCCTACATCGTTACCGGGCGATCGGACGATGGGACGAGGGTCGGGTGGTGTTCGACCGTGCCCGCCAGATCGTACCCAACGTGGCGCCGATCACCGCCGAGATCCTCGACGCTGCCCGTGTACTTCTAGACGAGGACCGCGTGCTCATGGCCCGCGACGCGCTGCACGCAGCCGTGTACCGGATCACCGGGGCGACGGTACTTTGCAGCTACGATCGCGACTTCGATCGGATCGCGGGCATTCTGCGGCGCAACCCCCAGGATCTGCTCGGCTAACGGCTCTTCAGCGACCCGTGGCAGAAGTGGCGCGGGCTGTCAGGCCCGCATTCGCTCCGGGCGGAAGAACGCCGGCTTGACTACCTTGGCAGGCACTCGGCAGCGCTCGTACTGGACCGTCACCTCCATCTCCAGCTCGGCGCCAAGGGTCGCGGCCGCCGTTCGCACCGTGGCCAACGCCAGGTACTTCTTGAGCCGCTTGGACCACACGCGGCTGCTGGCGCGACCGACCTGGGCGCCACCGGAGTACACGGGAACCGGCTCGCGGCAAACGGTCATCGGCAGGTCGGGCATCAGGTCCCTGGCCATGAACACATCCTCGAGCGGCTGCCAGTCGATCTCCAGCCCCACCAGGCGGCGTGGCGGATCGGCCCGCTCGCGCTCGCGCAGCAGGGCGTTGCGGCCGACGAAATTTCCCTTGTCCAGCTTCACCGTCCAGCCTAGGCCGATCTCGTAGGGCGACACCTTGTCCTCGTCGATGTGGGCGAACTCGGAACTGGTGTAGTCGACACCGATCAGGATAAAGCCGGCCTCGACACGCGCGATGTCCATCGCCGTGAGCCCGCAGGGCATGATCTGCCATTGTCGGCCAACCTCCAGCAACGCGTCCCAGACCGTGAGGGCGTCCTGCGTGCCGATCCAGATCTCGTAGCCCAGGTCACCGGTGTAGCCGGTTCTCGAGACCATCACCTCGGCGCCGGCGAGGTGGGCCTGTGTGGCATGGAAGAACACCAACTCGGAGACTCCCTCGCCGCACAGCTGGCTTAGAATCGCGCGCGAGTGCGGTCCCTGGAGCGAAAGCGCCGCCAGTTCGGTGGAGCGGTCGCGAAGGGCGACATCGTAGCCGCGGCCGTTGGCGCGAATCCAGTGAAAGGCGGGCTCGGCGGCGGCGACCATGAAGGTGTCCTCGGCCAGCCGGAACACCGTGCCCTCCTGGCGCACCTTGCCGTCGCCGTCGAGCCAGGGGGTGTACACGACCTGCCCCACCGCCATGGCGTCCGCGTGCTGGGTGATGATGCGGTCCATGAGCGCGGCAGCGTCGCGGCCGCTCACTTCATACTTGTACAACGGCGAAACATCGATCAGGGCGGCGGAGTTGCGGATCGCCGCGTACTCCGGCTGCACGAAGTCGCTGTACGAGCTCACTACCAGGTAGCCGGACCACTGCGTCCAGTCGTAGCTGTGGCACAGCGGCTCGACTCGTGGATGGAAGGGAGTTCCGATTGCCATGGCGCGCCTTGATGATGGCCTGAGCCCGCATTGCTCAACCGGGTAGCAGGAGTTCTTGCGGCCGTCTGCCGTTCCGCATGGTGGCCACGGTGATCATAATGTGGGATGCTCGCTAGCTGCAAGAATGGAAGCCTTGGTGTCTCGGACCGGCGCTCGGAGCCTCATTTCGGCAGGTCCGCTGAGATCGCGAACGACGCGCTGTCATCATGTCGAGCCAATACGACGCAATCGTCATCGGCGGCGGCCACAACGGTCTGGTCTGCGCTGCTTATCTGGCCAAGGCGGGTCGCTCGGTGCTGGTGCTCGAGCGGCGGTATCTGGTGGGTGGCGCCACGGTCACCGAGGAGATCTACCCGGGGTTCCGGTACACGGTGTGCTCGTATGTGGTGAGCTTGCTGCGGCCGCAGATCATCGCCGACCTGGAGCTGCCGCGCTTCGGCTTCGAGTTGTTGCCGCTGAACGGATCTCTCACGCCGCTGCTGAGCGGCGACTACCTGATGCGCTGGCACGACGCCAGCGAAACACGCCTGGAGTTGATGCGCCACTCGTCCGCGGACGCCGAGGCCTACGAGCACTTCGCGATGCTGATGTATCACCTTGGCAAGGCGGTACGGCCGATGCTGTCGGTCACGCCGCCAGATCCGACCTCGCTATCGCCGGTGGCGCTCTCGCAGCTTGCCGGCGTGGCCAGGCAGTTCGGCCAGCGCGGCGCTGTGCTCTACGACCTGGCCAAGTTGATGACGATGAGCTCGGCCGACTTCGTGGAGCAGTGGTTCGAAACCCCGGCGCTCCAGGGCACGCTGTCTGCCAGCGGTGTGATCGGTACCTTCCTCGGGCCGCGTTCTCCCGGATCGGCATACGTGATGCTGCACCACTACATGGGAGAGATCGACGGCGAGTTTCGTGCCTGGGGCTTGCCCCGCGGCGGCATGGGCGCGGTCGCCGAGGCAATCGCTTCCGCGGCCCGCCACTTCGGCGCCGAGATCCGTCTCGAAGCGCCGGTACAGGAGGTGCTGATGGCCGGCGGCCGCGCCGTCGGCGTGGTGCTCGAGGGTGGCGAGGAGATTCGCTGCAAGACGCTGGTCTCTAGCCTCGATCCCAAACGCACCTTCGAGAAGCTCGTGGCGCCCGAGCACCTGCCGGAGGACTTTCGTGCTCACATCGCTCGCTATAAGATCCGCGGCTCCTCGGGCAAGGTGAACCTGTCGCTCGATGGATTGCCGGAGTTCACGTGCCTGCAGCACCTGTCGCGCGACGAGCAGATCGGCTTCCTGAGCGGGGCGGTCTCCATTTCCCCCAGCATCGATTACATCGAGCGCGCCTACGATGACGCCAAGTACGGCGACTACTCACGCCAGCCGTACATGGACATCGTCATCCCCTCGCTCGTCGACCCCACCATGGCGCCCGCCGGCAAGCACATGGTGTCGATCTTCTGCGCCTACGCGCCCTACCATCTGCGCCAGGGCACCTGGGAGGACAAACGGGAGGCCTTCGGGGACGCGGTCATCGATACGCTGTCGCAGTACGCCCCGAATCTGAAGGACATCCTGCTGCACCGCCAGGTGGTGACCCCCTGGGACATGGAGCAGACGATGGGCCTGACCGAGGGCAACATCTTCCACGGCGAGCTGTCGCTCGAGCAGCTGTTCTTCCTGCGCCCGGTGGCCGGGTACGCTGATTTCACCACTCCGATCCGTAATCTGTACATGTGCGGCTCAGGCTGTCATCCCGGAGGTGGCGTCATGGGATCGCCCGGCCAGCTGGCGGCGCAGAGGATCCTGCGCCGGGGCCGATAGGAGCCTGATTGATGAACGGTCACGCCGACATCGCCGTGATCGGGGCCGGCCACAACTCGCTGGTGGCGGCTACCTTGCTGGCGAAGTCAGGAAAGCGAGTGGTGGTGCTCGAGCAGGGCGATCGCATCGGCGGTACCGCCTGCACCGACGAGATCGCTCCGGGTTTTCGGGTCTCGGGACTGTTCGCGACCGCCGACCGGCTGCACCCGGACGTGGTCTCCGAACTCGGACTAACGAGCTACGGGCTGCGCTTCGAGCGCGCCGGCGGCACCTTGTTGCTGCGTCCGGGCGAGGCCCCGCTGCACCTGCCCGAGGGCGGGGCAGCCGCGGCGATCGATACGCTTTCCAGCCGCGACGGGGCCGCGTACCGCGAGTTCGAGCGGCTGCTCGGGGCCATCGGACGGGCGATCGAGCCGATCCTGTCCCAGCCCCTGCCACCGATCGAGACTTCGGGCATCGGCAGCATCCTGGACCTGCTGATGATGGGCTGGCGCCTGCGACGGCTCGGCAAACGCGACATGCCCGAGGCGCTACGGCTGCTGCCGATGGCCCTGAGGGACGTGACCGAGGAGCGCTTCGAGAACGAGCGCCTTCGCGCCGCGATCGCCAGCAGCGGCCTGCAGGCGTCGTGGCTCGGGCCCTGGTCACCGGGCGGTGCCTTCGGCCTGCTGTATCACCGGCCGGCCTGGAGAGCGGGCCTGTTCGACTCGCCCACCCACGTGCACGGCGGGCTCGGGGCGCTGGCCGAAGCGCTCGGCAAGGCCGCCACCACCGCCGGCGTCGAGATCCGCACCGGGGCCCGCGTGCAGCGCATCCGCGTCGCCGACGAAGGGGTCGCGGGGGTGATGCTCGAGAGCGGCACGGAGCTTCCCGCCCACCAGGTGCTCTCGGGCGTCGATCCGCGCACCACGCTGCTCGAGCTCCTGGAGCCCGGCTGGCTGGAGCCCGACATCGTCAGCGCCGTGGACAACATCCGCATGCGTGGCACGGTCTCGGTGGTGCGGTTGGCACTCGCGACACTGCCGGCGTTCGGGGCCAGCGACGAGGCCTCTCTCGCCGGTCGCATTCAGATCGGCCCGACCCTCGAGTACCTGGAGCGCGCCTTCGATCCCGCCAAGTACGGTGAGCTGCCGGCGCACCCGAGCCTGGAGATCACGATCCCCAGCCTGACCGACGAGTCGCTGGCACCAGCTGGCAAACACGTGATGCACGTATGGGTCCAGTACACGCCGTTCGCCCTGCGCGAGGGCACCTGGGAGAGCGAGCGGCAGCGGCTGGGCGACACGGTGGTCTCGACGATCGAGGAGTACGCTCCCGGCTTCTCGGCCGCCATCGAGCAGGTCGATGTGCTCACCCCGGCCGATATCCAGGCCCGCTGGAGCATTACCGGCGGGCACCCGTATCACGGCGAGATGGCGATGGATCAGGTTCTCTATCTGCGCCCGGTGCCGGGTTGGTACGATTACCGCACGCCTGTCGCCGGACTCTATCTGTGCGGTCCCGGTTGCCACCCCGGCGGCGGGATCACCGGGCTGCCGGGAAGAAACGCCGCTCGCCGAGCGCTGATGGATTGGAAATCGTAACGCAACGCCTGAAACGAACCGCCGGCCGCAAGCTCGCGATCCACCGGCCACCGTGCGATCCTCGCTGGCCGCCTGTGCTGGAGCAGGCCGTGGTCGAAGTGTGATGGGTCTGGTTGCGCTGCCAAGGGCGCAGATGGTTATCCTGACCTCGCTGCTGCTGCTTTCGGGTGCCGACAGCGCGACCGCCGCCGCCCAGGCGCGATTGCTCGATCGCTCGGCTGGTTCCGGGCTCGACGCGGTGACCTGGTCGGGAGGGCCGGACAAGGATCACATCCTCGAGTCCGCCGGCAACGGATTGCTGGCAGTCGATTACGACAACGATGCCTGGCCCGACCTGTATCTGGTGAGCGCCTGGCAGTTCGGCGAGGACGGCAGCAGCAAGCCCCACAGCAATCACCTGTACCGCAGCCGGCGTGATCTGCGCTTCCAGGACGTGACCGCTGCCGCCGGTGTGGACACCGATACGTTCGGCAGCGGCGGGTGCATCGGCGACTACGACGCCGACGGCCTGCTCGATCTGTACGTGACGAATCTGGGGCGGAACATCCTGTTCCGTAACAACGGTGACGGCACGTTCACGCGCGTGACCGAAGTGGCCGGAATCGGATCTCCGGGCTGGAGCACCGGGGCGGTGTTCTTCGACGCCGATGGCGATGGCAATCAGGACCTCTACGTCGCCGCCTACATCGACGCCACCGTGGCACAGGCCCAAGCGGCGGTCCGGCACCGCATGTGGCGCGGGCGCGTTGCGGTGCTCGATGGTCCCCGCGGGATGCCCGGCGCCAGCAATCGGTACTTCCACAACAACGGCGACGGCACCTTCACCGAGGCCACGGCGACGGTCGGGCTCGATGCGCTCGCTGACCGTTACAGCTTCGGCGTGGTGGCCTTTGATCACGACGGCGACGGCGACACCGATCTTCTCGTCGCCAACGACAGCCAGGGCAACGCGCTGTACGACAATCAGGGCGACGGCACGTTCCGGGAGCTCGGCGCTGCCAGCGGCCTGGGGTTCAACGCCAACGGCGTGGAGCAGGGAAGCATGGGCCTCGAGGTGGGTGATCTCGACGGGGACCTGCTACCCGAGGTGGTGGTGACCAACTTCGCCAACGACTACTACACCCTGTACCGCAACCTCGGGGGTGGCCTGTATCTCGACGCGTCCTTCGACACGGGCATCGCGGTGCCCACCTTTAGCCCGCTAGGATGGGGTGTGCTGCTGTTCGATGTCGATCTGGATGCCGATCTGGATCTATTCTTCTCCAACGGCCACCTGTACGTGCAGGTGGACGAAGATCCCTCTCTCGGCGAGACCTACCGGCAGCCCAACCAGCTGATGCTCAACGAGCAGGGGG
>JACZXM010000177.1 GCA_022571615.1 Acidobacteriota bacterium
CGCCAAGGGTGCAGATGCAAGGCGCAGCGACGTTGGCGATGCCACCGCGCATCGTCAAGGAGCGGCAACGCAGCAGACGCGCCCGTGGCGGCCAGACCCATCACACTTCCACCACGGCCTGCTAGACCGTCCGACTGAAGACCGGCGTGTCCTGCCGCTCGTGTTTGTCGCGCCAGTATCGATCGAAGCACATTGCCAGGTTTCGAACGAACACCTCGCCCAGCGGAGTCGCTTGAATCGCCCCCTCGTCGATCTGCACCATCCCCTCGTCGGCGTGGGCCTGGAGCCGGACGAGATCCTCTCGGAAGTACTCTCCGAAGTCGATCTCGAATCTTCTCTCCACCGCGCCCAGATCGACATGGAAGTTACACATCAGCTCATGGATGACGTAGCGCCGGACCTCGTCGTCGCTGTCGCGCACGACCCCTCGGGTTACGGCGAGGGAACCGGCCTCGAGTGCGCTCTGGTACTCCGACAACTTCTTGGCATTCTGCACGTAGGCGTTGCCGACGTCGCCGATCGCCGAGACACCGAGGCCGAGGACATCGGGGGCCGGTAACACCGTGTAGCCCTGGAAGTTCCGGCGCAGCTCGTGCCGCCGCCGCGCCCGGGCCAGCTCGTCATCCGGGCGGGCAAAGTGATCCATGCCAATCGGTTCGTATCCAGCGTCCAGCAGGCACTCACGCGCCATCGCGAACAGGCCGAACTTGACGTCCCGATCCGGTAACGAATCGGTGGCCAGCTGGCGCTGATGCCCTTTCAGCCAGGGTACGTAGGCAAACGAGTAGACGGCGACCCGATCCACTCCCATCTCGATGACGGCGCGCACGGTGAGCTCGAACGACGATGGCGATTGATGCGGCAGCCCGTACACAAGATCGACGTTCAGACCGCGGAAGCCCCGGGATCTCGCATGCTGCAACAGCCGCTCGGTGCAATCACGTCCCTGGATCCGGTGAATACTCTCCTGGACTTCCTTGGCAAAGTCCTGGACCCCCATGGATAGCCGATTGAATCCATGCTCTGCCAGCATGTCGATGTGCTCCTCGGTCGTCACGCGGGGGTCCACCTCGACTGCAAGCTCGGCGTTGTCCCGAACCCGAAACCGGCTGAAGAAATGTTCCAGCAGACCGCTCAGGTGCTCGGGGCGGTAGTAGGTCGGCGTTCCGCCGCCCAGGTGAAGCTGCGATACCTCGCGTCGCCGAGGCAGCCGCTCTGCTACCCGATCGATCTCCCGGCGCAAGTCCTCCAGGTAAGGCAGCGATCGCTCGTAGTGGGGCGAGATGACGACGTGGCAGGCGCAGAACAGGCACTGCTCTTGGCAGAAAGGCAGGTGCATGTAGACCGAGAGCGGGTCTGTGGCGCTCTCGTCTGCCGCGACCAGGAGCTCGTGGTACACGGCGGCATCGACGTCCTGGCTGAACTCCACGGCGGTCGGGTAGCTCGTGTACCGTGGGCCCGGACAATCGTACGAAGCTAGCAGCTCAGCGGTGACACCTCGCAGCGGGGTGTGCTCCTCGTCGAGCTCACTCGAGCTCGTTTCGTTATGACGATCATCAGGCATTGTCCGCCTCCTCGTGCACTACCTTGATCAATGCTTCCACGCTCGCAAGCGGTGTGTCGGGCAACACGCCATGCCCAAGGTTGAAGACGTGCCCGCGCGAAGGAACTCGACGTAGCAATCGACGCGTCGCCTGGCGGGTGATCTCAGGCCCACCGAGGAGAATCGCCGGGTCGAGATTTCCCTGGACTGCCCGATCCGGCGACACGCGTGCATGCAGCTCGGCCAGATCCACGCGCCAATCCACTGACAGGGCCTCAGCGGGAAGCTCGAGCGCCGACTCGACCAGATGCGGCGCGTCCTTAAGGAAGAGGATGCGCGGAGCTCCTGTTGCCCCGACTCGTTCCAGGAGGGTTCGAAGGTGCGGCTTCACGATGCGATCCCAGTCCCGGCGCGAAAGCAGACCCGACCAGGTCTCGAAAATCTGCACGGCGGAGGCTCCCGCTCGGACCTGTTCGACAAGGTAGTCCGCACACAGGCTCGCCAGCTTGGCCAACAGCATCTCGAGGAGCTCCGGCGCGGAAACCGCCAATGCCCTGAGGGCGGGAAAGTCGCGCTTGCCCTCCCCCTGTACGAGGTAGGCCGCAATGCTCCACGGTCCCCCGGCAAAGCCCAGGACCGGTATGCGACCATCGAGCTCCCGTGTGACGAGACGCAGCGTCTCGATGACCTCGGGGGCGATCTGCTCGGGGGCGGGATCCCGCAGGGCCCGCAGGTCGGCCGCCTGTCTTAACGGGCGTGATACCACGGGCCCGGGGGCAAACTCGACCTCGATGCCGAGGGCGGCCACCGGGCTCATGAGATCGGCGAAGACGATGGCGGCATCGAACGGAAAGCGCCGAACCGGCATGAGCGTGACCTCTGCGGCCAGCTCCGGATCTCTCGTGAGCTCCTCGAACGAGTATCGCGCCCGCAGATCACGGTACTCGGGCAGCATTCGTCCGGCCTGACGCATGAGCCACACCGGTCGGCGCGGGGTTGGCCGGCCCTGTAGCGCCATCAACAATAGGTCTCGCACTCATACCTCTCGCGGCTCGCGCGTGAACCGGTAGCCCTCTCCGGGCACCGGGTGGAGATGACGCGGCCGCTCAGGATCGCGTTCGAAGCGACGGCGAAGCCGGTCGACGAGCCAGTCGACAGAGCGACTCGAAGGAAAGACGTCCTGGCGCCAGACCTCTTCGAGGATGCAGTCGCGACTGAGCAGTTCATTCTCGCGCTCGATGAAGAGCATGAGGATCTCCGCTTCCTTGCCCGAGAGTTGGTGCTGCACGCCGTCCCAGGCCACTGCAAGGCCGGTTTCGAGATTGAAACTGTTGTCACCGAAACGGACCGTCGGCGCCGGGCTGCGCGAGCTTCCGCGCCGCAACAGGGCATGCACTCGCAGCAGCAACTCGCGAAGGCGGAACGGCTTGGTCAGGTAATCGTCTCCGCCGGCCTCGAGCCCGCGGATCCGGTCCTCCGGTGTTCCGCACGCCGTTAGGAACAGAATGGGCAAGGTCTGACGCTCTCGGCGCAATGTCTCGCAGACCGAAAATCCGTCCCGACCGGGCAGTATCACATCCAGGATCATCAGGTCGTACGCGGCGCTTCGGGCAAGCTCTAGCGCTTCGTTTCCATCGTGCGCGAGGTCGACGTGACAGCCCTCCGCCAGCAGGTTGTCGCGCATGGTGTCGGCCAGGTCGTGCTCATCCTCGACGATGATGACCTGGGGCTTGTGACGGACGGTCATGGCTATTGGTCCCCACAGGGCGGGCCTGATGAGGATGCCCGGTGAAGGCCTTCCACCAGCAGGTCGATCTCGCTTCTTGAATGAGCGAGTGAGAGAAAGCCGACCTCGTAGGCGGAGGGTGCCAGGTACACGCCGGATTCGAGCAACGAGTGGAAAAGGAGCCGGTAGGCAGTGCCGGCGTCCTCACGGATGGCATCCGGACGGCGAGGCAGCGGGCCCGTCTGCAGCGACAGCCAGAATAGCGAGCCGACCCGAGCCAGCGAGATCGGAAACGCAGGGTTCTTCGGCAGCGATGCGATGCGCTGCTCCAGGTACGCCCCCAGTGCCTCAAGCGTCGCCCAGCCGCTGTCGCGTTGCAGAATCTCGAGCGTCGTCAGCCCGGCGGTCATGGCCAGCGGATTGCCCGAAAGCGTGCCCGCTTGGTAAACGTCGCCGTCGGGGGCCAGGTGCGCCATGGTGTCCTCGCGGCCCCCGAAGGCGCCCACCGGTAGCCCGCCGCCGATCACCTTGCCGAAACATGCCAGGTCGGGGGTAATGTCGTAGCGTTCAGCCGCTCCTCCCGGGCCGAGGCGAAACCCGGTGATCACTTCATCAAAGACCAGCAGCGCCCCGTGCTTTGACGTGAGTCGTCGCACCCGCTGCAGAAACTCCGGCCGCTGGAGCAAAAGGCCGTTGTTGGCCGGGACCGGCTCGATGATCACTGCGGCGATCCGATCGCCTTCCCGATCGAAGAGGTCCACCAGTGCCTGCTCGTCGTCCAGAGGCAGCACTCGGGTCAGCGACGCGAAGGCCGCAGGCACACCCTGCGAGTCGGCAGTTCCGAGCGTGGCCAGGCCCGATCCTGCCGCCACGAGCAGGTGATCGACATGACCGTGGTAGCAGCCGGAGAACTTGACCACCAGCTCCCGTCCCGTTGCTCCTCGAGCCAGGCGCAACGCGCTCATGGTGGCCTCGGTTCCGGAAGAGACGAAGCGAACTTGATCGAGTCCCGGATAGCACCTGCAGATGCGCTCGGCGAGCTCGATCTCGACCTCACAGGTGGCGCCGTAGCTGGTGCCACGCGCGGCGGCGTTCCCCAGAGCCTCTACCACCTCGGGGTGAGCGTGTCCTAGAACGAGAGGTCCCCAGGAGCCGACGAAGTCGAGCAGGGTTTGGCCGCTCGTGGTGATGAGCCGGCATCCTCGGGCACTCTCGACGATGAGCGAATCACCACCGACAGCACGGAACGCGCGCACCGGAGAGCTGACGCCTCCGGGCATGACTCTTTTGGCCCGCTCATGAAGAGAGGCGGTCTGCGGCAACAATGTCATAGCCAGCCACCTTCCAGGGCCTCCCGCGCGTGGTACGTGATCAGGATGTCGGCGCCCGCGCGCCGCATTGCCACCAGGTTCTCGTAGACAACGGCGCCTTCGTCCAGCCAGCCTCGCTCGGCAGCGGCCTTCACCGCCGAGTACTCGCCCGAAACGTTGTAGGCGGCCAGCGGCAGACAGGTCTCCGCTCGCACCGCCCGCACCACATCCAGGTACGCAAGTGCCGGCTTGACCATGAGGATATCCGCGCCTTCCGACTCATCGAGTCGAGCCTCGCGCACGGCCTCGCGCACGTTGCACGGATCCATCTGGTAGCTGCGCCGGTCGCCGAACTGCGGCGCCGAGTCGGCAGCGTCGCGGAATGGGCCGTAGTAGGCCGAGGCGTACTTCACCGCGTAGGCGAGAATGCCGGTGTCCACCATGCCACGTTGGTCCAGAGCTCTCCGAATCGCCCCCACGCGGCCGTCCATCATGTCGCTCGGGGCGACGAAGTCCGCACCCGCCTCGGCGTGAACAACCGCAACCGCCGTGAGTCGCTCGACACTTGGATCGTTGAGCACCCTACCGTTCTCGACGATTCCGCAGTGGCCGTGATCGGTGAACCCACATAGACAAACATCACTCACCACCACCAGATCATCGCCGAACGCGCGCTTGAGCTCTCTGATCGCGGTCGCCTGGCTGCCATCCGGATCGCTGGCCGCCGAGCCCGTCGCGTCCTTGCGATCGTGCCTCTCCAGACCGAACAGCAGAACAGACCGGATACCGAGATCGAGGTCCGCCTCGACACGCTCCAGGAGGGCCCCAACCCCGAGACGGTCGATCCCGGGCATGGAGGGGATCGGTTCTCGAGCCTCCCGCTCCGGTAGAACGAAATGGGGCATCACGAGTTGGTCCGGATGCACTCTCGTCTCCCGCGCCAGGGACCGGTGAGCCGCCGAGCGTCGGAGCCGGCGTGGACGATGCAAGCGCGAAAGGGTCACGGTATTGCCTCCAGCATTCCATCCAGGTTGGGTTGTTCGGCCTCGGCCACCACCTGGAAGCCCGCCTTGCGAGCTGCGGCTGAGGTCGTCGGACCGATCGTGATCACGCCGGTCTCGGGTCCGATCTGCGCCTGTGCCACGAGGCCGCGAACGGCAGAAGGACTGGCGAGCAGCACGACGTCGACCGGTGAGCGAAACACATGTCGCGGCTCGAGTGGCGGTGCCGAAACGGTCCGATAGACGGCAATCCGTGCGACGGCGACGCCGCGGCGTTCCAGTTCCCTCTCCAGGTCGTGCTGCCCACCCTCGGCCGCTGCTACAACGACGTGTGGGCTTCTCGCCCCGGACGGTTCGTGCGGTGGTTCCAATAGCATGGCCAGCGCATCGGCCAGCGAGGCCCCCGTTTGCCTGTCGGGCACCAAATCGACTCGGCCTAGCAGCTTGACTGCGCTCTTCGCGGTCGCGGTACCGACCACGCCGATGGCGAGCCCCGGCGGCAGCGGCAAGGGCACCATTCGAGACACGGCCTGCGCTCCTCGCGGCGAGGTGAGGACGAGCCAAGCCGCCGATCCGAGTGCGGTCTGCAACCGCGATGCTGTCTCCGGGGAATCAAGGGTCTCGTGGTGTATGCAGGGCAACAGCAGCGGAGTTCCGCCCCTGGCTTCGATCTCTGCGGCCCAGAGGTGACACCGGCCCTCGCTCCGCGTCAACAGGATTCGAAGACCGTCAAGATCCCTCATTGCGTCGGCAATCCGGCTTCCGTCAGTCGGTTCCAGGCCCGGTCAGCGAGTTGCATCGGGTCTTCGCCCTCCAGCCGGTCGACCAGGATACCCGTGCCGAGTCCGAGGGCGAACACAAGTGCCAGGCCGCCGCCGGGCAGGACCTCGCACCAGGCTCCGAACGGCAACTGGCAGTTCCCTTCAACCCGCACCAGGAGCTGTCGCTCGCACGACACCGGCCGGGCGATCTGCTCGCGGTGCAGCACCTTCACCGCCGCCGC
>JACZXM010000178.1 GCA_022571615.1 Acidobacteriota bacterium
GGCTCGAACCTGGAGACGATCGTAGCCGGCCTGACCAACCCGCGCGGCTTGGCCCTCGATCTGGAGGCGGGCAAGGCCTACTGGTCCGACACTCAGGATGACAAGCTGTATCGCATCAATCTCGACGGTACGGAAATGGAGGCGATCGTCGATACCGCACATGCGAACGGACTACCGGTCGTGGCCCACGGTCACCGCATGGAAGAGATCCGCGTCGGATTGCGTCACGGCGTCGACAACTTCGAGCATACCGGCCTCGGCACCGCCCCCGGCTACCCCGAGGACGTCCTGCAGGGCCTACGCGAGCGCAACACAACGGTTTATTGGACGCCGACGATCTCCGCCCTGTACACGATGCAGTACACGGGCGAGATCTTTCCCGAGCGGCTCGACGATCCGGCCTGGCGCCAGCTGATGCCAACCGATCTTGCCGACGAGATCCGCGATTCCCTCCGCCACATAACGCACCTGCCTTACTACGCACTGTTTCCCTCGCGCATTCCGCGGCTGCCGGTAAAGTTCAGGCAGCTGCGCGAGACCGGAGTTCGGCTCTTGATCGGCACCGACTCCGGAATCCCGACGATGTTTCACAACGACTCCACCTGGCGGGAGATGGCGACCTGGGTGCAGCTCGGGGTCCCGGCGATGGAGGTGATTCAGGCGGCAACCCTGTGGCCGGCGCGATTCCTCGGGGTCGAGAGCGACCTCGGAACGCTGGCTCCGGGCCGGCTGGCCGATATCATCGCGGTGCGCGGCGATCCGCTCACCGACATGCGGACACTCTCGGCGGTGGAGATCGTCATCAAGGGAGGCCGGCGCATCAAATAGCACGCCGGCCAAGCGCTATACTTCCTGACCATGGCCTTGGCGGCGCAAGAATTCCTCGAGATCCTGCGGCGGCGCGCTCAGAGCACTCCGGAGCGCATCCTGTATCAGCTCGTCGACGATGGAGGGAGCGTCCGTCTGACCTTCGCCGGGCTCGCCGACCGCGTCCGGCGGCTGGGCTCGGCCTTGCGGGCGGCCGGTCTCGGTGACGGGCACCGCACCGCTGTCTGCATGGAGAATCGGCCTGCCTGGCCGGTCGCCTATCTGGCAACCTGGTACGCCGACGGGACCGTGGTACCGATCGACCCGGCACTCGAGGCACATGCCATTCGGAGGGTGCTCGAGCACGCTGGAGCGCGTGTGTGTCTGACATCCAATGCGCTGGCAGTGAAGGTCGCAGCGGCGACCGCCGGTTTGGACCAGCCCCCGATGCTGTTGAACGTCGATGCCGCCGGCGATCGTAACTGGGACGGGGAGTCCACTGGCGAGGGGGTGGAGATTCACCCGGTCGAGGGCGTGGGAGAGAGCTGGGACGCGTTTGTGTCCAAGCACCCCGGCGACGAGGAATGGGACCCCGCCCCGCCGGGAGACCGCACCGGAACCATCATGTACACCTCCGGCACGACCGGTACGCCTAAGGGAGTCATGCTCTCGAGAGAGGCACTGGCCGCGAACATCTGCTCCGGGCTCTCGCGCGTCGGCCTTAACGGACGCGATCACGTTCTCGGGGTGCTGCCCCTGTTTCACGCTCTGCCTCTGATGGCCAACTGCCTCGGGCCGCTGTTTTGCGGCGCCCGCGTCACCTTCCTGGCGGAGCTCAATCCGGACAAGATCATCGCCGCGTTCCGGCGCTTCGAGATCACCGCGTTCGCCTGCGTGCCGCTGTTCTACTACCGTTTTCACGACCGGGTGATGAAGAGCATGGCGGCGTTGCCTCCGGCTCGGCGGCGTATTGCGCGCCTGCTCCTGCGATTGAACCGCTTCACTCGGCGCCGGCTCGGGATCAACCTCGGGCGCCGGCTGTTTGCCGCCGCCCACGAGCCCTTTGGCGAGCATCTGCGCCTGTTCGTCACCGGAGGAGCCAAGTTCAACTCGAGAATCTATGCCGATTTCCTCGATCTCGGATTTCCTCTAGTTCAAGGGTATGGCCTCACCGAGGGCAGCGCGTTGCTTGCGGCACACTCGCTCGATGCCATTCGTGCCGATACGGTCGGGCCACCGATCGACGGGGTGGAAATCCAAATCGAGGCCCCGAACGACGATGGGATCGGGGAGATCCTAGCCCGCACGCCGAGCCGGATGCGCGGTTACTACCGCAACCAGGAGGCCACGAGCGAGGTGCAACAAGGAGAGTGGTTGCGGACGGGCGACCTCGGCCGGATGCTGGCCGACGGGCACCTGCAGGTGACCGGGCGCGCCAAGGACATGATCGTCCTGGCCTCGGGCAAGAACATCTACCCCGAGGAGCTCGAGGCCTTCTATAGCCAGTCCGAGATCGTCGACGAAATCTGTATCCTCGGAATCGACGATCCCGCACGGCAGGGAGCCGAGCGCTTGCACGCGGTGGTGGTTCCCGATCTTGCCGCCCTGCGGCAGCGTGGTCAGGTGAACGTGCGCGAGATGGTCAAGTGGGAGCTTGAGAGCCTCGGCCTCGAGCTTTCCGGGCCCCAACGTGTCACCAGCCTGGAGATTCGCAGCGAGCCCCTTCCGCGCACCACGACGCGCAAGATCAAGCGCTTCGAGCTCAAACGCGACATCCTCGAGCGTGGGGGAGTTCCGCCCTCGGGGGTTACCGCGGCTTCGGCCGACAGGATCCGAGCGGAGCGCATCGACGAGCCGCCTTGGGCACACGATATCCGGGCCATCGTGGCGCGGCACGCCAAGGTCGAGGGTGTCGCCCGCGCCCAGCATCTGGATCTCGATCTCGGTCTCGAGTCGCTGGATCGAATCGAGCTTCAAGCCGAGATCGAAGAGGCGTTCGGAATCGAGCTACCGCAGGAGGCGGCCGGCCAAGTGCAGACCGTCGGAGACCTGCTGGACTGGGTCGGACAGCATGTCGACGATACCAGCACCGCCGGCGACCGGTCGAGCGATCGGTGGGCCCGCGTACTGGCGCACAAGCCACCCGACATCGAGCCGTATCTCACCCGGCGACCGGTCCGCGAGGCGATTCTCCAACTGCTATTCAGATGCGTCCGGCTGGTGCTCCGCATGCGAGGCTTCAAGGTGGAAGGCATGTCCAATCTGCCGACCGAGGCCCCCTTCATTATCGCCCCCAATCACTTCAGCTATGTCGATCCGTTCGTCCTCTTGATGTCGTTGCCCAGCCGCGTGTGGCGCCGGGTTTTCTTTGTCGGCTATAGCGAGTACTTCGAGGGACGTGTACTCGGCTACCTTTCGCGGCTGTTGCGCACCATCCCTATCGACCCGAACCGCCATCTGGAGCGCGCGATGCAGGCAGCGGCCGAGGGTCTGCGACGCGACCTCGTCCTGGTGATCTTCCCCGAAGGGGGGCGCTCGAGCGACGGCACGGTCAAGGAGTTCCGGCGGGGAACCGGGATCCTGGCCCGTCACCTCGAAGTACCCGTAGTGCCGGTCGGCCTGTGGGGTACGTTCCAGATGTGGCCACGCGACGGAAGGCCACGGCCACATCCTCTGGCGGTCCGATACGGCGAGAGCCTGCACATTGCCAGGTCCGCCAGCCGAGCTCAGGAGGATGGCTTCATGCACCGGCTGCGGCACGAGGTCATCGAGCTCGTCGCTGCGGCCAAAAGGCTTTATGGCGCAGAAAAATAGGGGCGCGCCGCCGACTGTCCCACCTCCCCGGTCGTAACAATGGCGGAGCGCCCCTTCGAGCTTTGTAACTAGTCTTGAGCAACGGGAGACCCAATCCGATTGCGTAGACTCGATACGCCTGAAAGCGTAACCGCTACCTTTTATATCGGCAAGACATTTATAGAGTTACATAGAACGCTACATGAAGTATCCATATGTTTTACTGTGTTTTACAGATCAACACTGGCCAAATAGGTCCATTGACTGCGGCCAGTGTCCCTCGCGGCGAGCCGACGCTGCAGCGGCCCAATCGCAGCGGCAGAGGACCACGGCCTGCTAGAGCTAGAGCTAGAGCTAGAGCGCCTCGGGCCCGACTCCGATCAGGCCGCGGACCCGGGTCATGGTGGCGGCAGCGATGTCGCGGGCTCTTTGCGCCCCCGAGCGCAGGATATCCACCACCTCGGCGTCCGACAGTTGCGCCCGTCGCTCTCTTATCGGCTCCAGCAGCGCGTTGACCTGCTCGGCAACCACAAGCTTGAGATCACCGTACCGCAACTCGCCCGCGAGTGCGGAGGCGGTCAGCTCGTCTGCCTTGTCTGCGGCACCGCAGAGGTGCAGTAGGTCGAGAAGATTGGCGACCCCCGGGCTCACCGTGGCGGTGGCCTCGCCGCCGATATCGGTGACCGCCGAGCGGATTTTCTTGGCGACCGCCGAGGCGGGCTCCAGCAACCCGATGTAGTGCTTGTCTCCCAGACTCTTGCTCATCTTGCTGTCCGGGTCGGCGAGCGACATGATGCGCTTGCCGTCGGACAGCAGTGTCGCGACGTCGGGAAAGTACTCGACCCCGATTAGCTGGTTGAAGCGGCGCGCGATCCCTCGCGTAAACTCCAGGTGCTGAGACTGATCATCACCGACCGGAACGCCGTCGGCGAGGTACAGGAGAATGTCCGCGGCCTGCAGTACCGGGTAGGTGAAGAGTCCGGCGCTGATGTGCTTGCTGCGTTCGGCCTTGTCCTTGAATTGCGTCATCCGAGACAGGTCGCCGTAGGCGGCGAAGGCGCTCAGCACCCACGCCAGCTCGGTGTGCTCGGGCACATGCGACTGCACGAACAGGATGGAGCGCGACGGATCGATCCCGCACGCAACGAGATCTCCGGCAAGCTGCCGCGTACGGCGTGCTAGCTCTCCGGGCTCGATCCCACCGGTGATGGCGTGGTAGTCGACGACGCAGTAGATGCACTCCGGAACCTGGTCCTGCAGCTGAACCCAGTTGCGCACGGCGCCGAAGTAGTTGCCCAGGTGCAGGGATCCGGTCGGCTGGATCCCCGAGAAAATACGCCTCACCGTCACTTCTGCCACGGGCTGCTAACAGCCCGTGGCGCAGGCCTGATGAGTCTGCTCGGCTCGCAGCGGGTCGACCACGCGCGCCAAGCGCTCGAGGCCGTCTCGCAACCTGGCTTCCGGCGGCCCGAATCCGATCCGCAGATAATCCGGCATTCGAAAATGCGCCCCCGGCACCAGCAAGCACCCCACCTCAGAGCGCAGTTTCTCCGCCAAGGCCAGTGAGTCCAAGGGCAGATCGTAGCGCACGAACGCGATCGCGCCTGCGGCCGGGGCGATCCAATCGAAGCAGTCGTCACGCTCGCCCAGCCAGGCCTCCAGAATCGGCCAGTTGTGTTGCAGAATCCGCCGCGTGCGTGCCAACAGACGCTCGCGAACCTCCGGCACGAGCGCGCCTGTGGCAAGGTGCGCATTGATGGCTCCGGCGGAGATTGTGGTGTAGTCCTTCCGCGCCCACATCTTCTTGGCCATCTGTGCAGTCGTCACTGCCCAGCCGATTCGCAACCCCGGAAGGCCGTAGGCCTTGGAAAGCCCGCCGGTAACAACCAGTCGGTCGTACCGCCCCCAGAAGCTGACCGATTCGTTGCCGTCGATCTCCGCGCCGTGGTAGACCTCGTCGGCGATGATCCAGGCGCCGACGCGACGCGCTGCATCGATCACCGCATCCACGGTGTCAGCGTCGAAGCGAGCCCCGGTGGGGTTATTGGGGCTGGTCACCACGATCGCTTGTGTCCGCTTACTTACCAGCGCGTCAAGCCTCTCCAGATCGATCTCCCACGCCTGATCTCGCCGCTGCAGCCACCATTCCTGCACCCGAGCGCCGAAGTTCTCTGCCAGACCGTGGATCTGGAAGTAGTTGGGCTCCATGAACACCATCTCGTCGCCCGGCTGGCACAGCTCCCAGGTGGCGAGGAAATTGGCTTCCGCGCTGCCGCTCGTCACCAGAACTTCATCCGCGCTTGCACCTGGATGAAACGCCGCGATGTGCTCGCGCAGCTCGCTGCCACCGTTGGATTGAATGTACTCGAGCGCCAACGCCGCCAGATCATCGGTCGTGGTGCCGGTCAGCTCCATCAATTCACCGAGTGTGGCTGGGTGCACCCCGCTCTCGGACAGGTTGAGCTCAACCTGATGCTCCCAGGTCGACTGATAGCGTTCCATTTCAAAAGCGACGAATGCCATGATCGCGTTCCCTGTCTGCGAAAAAAAGGAAAGCCGGGCGAACCCGGCTCTCCTGTGTCTCTCCGGGCAGCGACCTTCGATGCCCGGATTTGGACAAAGGGATTCCGGTGGGGTGGGCTGTGGGTGGTACCCGGAATCCCTGGCAGGGCGGTGGGTCGGGGGTGGGGGGGCTGACCCTCTCGCCCTAGCGGCTGGGGCAAGTGTCTATTCTAGAGGCAGACCACCTGTGGTCGCAAGACGTGCCAGCTCTTTCGTGGAACCTGTCTGAACGTGCTAGTTTGGTCGCTTGGGGAGGTTTGCGAGTGGCGCTGCACCGATTCCGGATCTTCACGCTCGAACAGGCGAATCGCCTTCTGCCGCTGATCGAGGAGCTCACGCAGCATACGCGTGAACGGCTCGATGCCTTGCGGGCGGCTCCTGCCGAGCCTCAGCAGGAGCCCGGAACCGTCGAGCGACAAAC
>JACZXM010000179.1:0-2103 GCA_022571615.1 Acidobacteriota bacterium
ACGAAGAAGCTGACCTAATTAAGGGTCTGATCCCTGATGATGCCGCACGCCTAGAATCCGGTCGCTCTACGTTCTTCGAGCTAAAGGTGCGAGTTCTCAATGTCCTTCTTACAGCAGTCCGCCATCGTGATTCCTTGGAGCTATGGCCTAAGTGCCTCACCATCCTAACTGAAATGCTAACAGGAGACGAAGCTGAGTTTTACCTAAGAATGGATCGATTCTACATTGGATATGACATGAGACCTGTAGTGGTTGGCAGAGAGAATCTCCTCGGTGCTCAGGATCGGCGTTCCTTCCGGCACCTCGATCTGATCGGCGGTGCCGATGGCGACGATGCGCTCGTCCTGCACCAGGATCACGCCATCCTCGATGGGGGCCGCTCCGTACCCGTCGAGGACACGGCCTCCTACGAGGGCCAGCGTCGGAGATGGCGGGTCGGTCTCGGCCGCTGCCGGCGCTGGCGCTTCCGACGACGGAGCGGGTTCGGAGCTCGGCTCGCTCTCGGTTGCAGGACCGGGTTGCGATGACTGCTCTGGAACGCAGCCCGCCAGCGTCAGGGCGGCGGCGAGGCCGACAAGAATCGTGGCGGCGACGAGACCGTTGCGGAGGTGGGGGATTTGGGATGGGAGCGGCATTGCGCTGCCTCCTGCTGTTGCTTGGCTGGCGGAGGGTCGCGTAATTATAGGGCTCCCCTCCCCTGCGCGGCAGGGCGAGACTGGCGCATCGGCCCGCCGGTTCCGGCATCGTCGATCTGGATGCCGAACAGGTCGAGCAGGGTGCCTTTGTTGAGCTCGAAATTGGCGATGGCGAGGTTGAGATTGATCACCGCATTGAGCTCTCGCTGCCGCGCCACTGTGAGCTGACGCTGGAAGTTAAGGACCCGAAAGGTGCTGCTGGTGCCGGTCTCGAATCGCCGCAGCTCCGCGGTGTACTGGCGCTCGGCGAGCCGGAGCGCGTTCTGCGCCACTGCTACTTGCTGGGTGCCACCTTCGACGTTGCGGATCGCGTTGCGGACCGCAAGACGAATCTGGATCTCGCGATCCTGTACCTGGGTCACCGCCTGGCGCTCGCGGATCGAGGCCTGTGCATGCTGGGCCTTGGCCTGGTCGTTTCGCACCGGAACCGACAGCTGCAGCCCCAACGTCCAGTTGCGGAAATCGCCGGAGAACAGCTGACGGTACGAATTACCTAGATTGCCTTCCTGAACCTCGACGATCCCGGTGCTGCCGAATATGCTGCCGCCGCGAAAGATCTGATCGCCTCCCAGACCCGTGATCGCGACATTGCCGATGAAGTCGAGCTGTGGCAGGAGCTGGTTGTGCGCCGCCCTCAGATCGATGCGCCGGCTCGCCAGGTTAATCCGGTCCTGACGCACATCGGGGCTCTTGTCCAGCGCCTCGGCCACGGCGCTCCGAACGTCGAGCGCCGGCGCGCTGGTGGCGGGCTCGTCGGTCGGAGTGGCCTCGACCTCCCAGCCCTCGGGTACCACCACGTCGAGATTGAGCAACGATTTCATCAGGTCCTGCTGGTTCCGCAGCGCGATCTCGACCTGGAGGACGGTGAGCTCAGCGTCGGCGACCTGTTGCTCGGTCTGGATCACATCGACCCCGGCCAGCACCCCGATTCTCACCATCGTGATGTTGCGCTCGAGCTGTTCCTGAGCCAGGGCCAGGCTCTGGCGGGCGATCTCCAGGCCACGGACTTGGCTTACGAGCAGCCAGTACGCCCGAATTACCTGGAAGATACTTCCCTGCAACTGCAAGCGGAACAGCTCCCGGCTCACCGAGAAGTCGTTCTGTGACACAAGCAACTGGCGCTTGTTCGCCTTCCCGAAGCCGCGTAGCAGTGGTTGGCGGACATCGAGCCGCAGGGACGTATCGAAGCGCGGATTGAAGGTCGTGAACTCGTTGTTGGTGACGCTGCGGGAGGCGGTGGCCGAGAGGCTCCAGTTCAGTCCCCAGGCGGTGTTCTTGTTGAACGCGAATCCGCCCGCGAAGCGCTCGTTGGTCAGCACGTCGGCGCCGCCCAGTACCGAGGCGGTCGGTGAGCTGGAGCGGTTGAACGCCTGCGGGATGTTGAAAGTGAACACGGGGTCGAACCGTG
>JACZXM010000179.1:2113-6580 GCA_022571615.1 Acidobacteriota bacterium
TTCCTCGAAGATGCCCGGGTTCAGCGACGCGATCCTCACCTGCAGGTTGTGGCGCAGGGCCAACTCTACCGTCTCCTGGAGCGTGAGCTCGAGAACACGAACCGCCTGTGCGTCCTGCGCCTGGGCGCGCGCCGAGGGCACGAACACGAGCCAGAACGCCAGCAACGCCATCGCGAGCCGGCCGGAACCGCGGTTGCTGATTGGCATCGACATGTCTACCTCAGGGAGTCAGGGGTCGTTCGATTCAGGCTCAAAGACGATCGCAGGGCCCGCCGCGGGGGTTCCAGAAGGATGGATGAGAGCAAGTGCCGTGCCAGCCCGGATAGTCGCGCGGACTGCTAGGGCGCGCCGAGCGGCGAAACCGCCGGCTCGCGCTGTCCGATCCTGGGACACGGCGTTCCGAAAAAGGGCACACCGAGGCACTCAACGAGCCACTCGCTGTGGTCGCATTTGGGATTCGACGCCGACCCGCGCACCGTCCCGCAGGGTCGCGATGCCGCGCGCCATGCGGGGGGTGTTGAACGCTGCGGTAGCGTTGGCGTGACGGTCGATCAAGACCATGCCACCACGTCCGCTGACGCGCTCCAGGTCTCCAAGGGCGGCCTGCCCCGCCTGCTCGACGTTCATCCCGGCCGCGATGCGGTCGATGGCTGATTTGGCCATCACGACCCGGAGGATGCCCTCACCCCAACCCGTGCACGAGGCAGCCGCGAGTTGCGAGTCGGCGTAGGTCCCGGCGCCGATCAGCGGCGAATCGCCGACCCGGCCGGGGTACTTGTCCAGAGTTCCGCCGGTTGATGTTCCCGCCACGATCAGACCCGCATGGTCGATCGCCACAGCGCCAACGGTACCCATGTGCCCGTCGTGTTCCTCGGTCTCGGTGGCGAACTCCTGCTCGACCAGCTCGGTCTCCCCGGCCCGGATTCGCAGGTACCGTTCGCGTGCCCGGCCGATCAGCAGGTCCCGCGCCCGACACAATTGCACCCCATTCTCCTCGGCGAAGCGACGCGCACCCTCCCCGACCAGCAGAACGTGCGGCGAGTGCTCCATGATCTGGCGGGCCAGTGTGATCGGGTTGCGCACGCGTTCGACGGCGGCCACGGCGCCGGCGTCCAGGTGATCCCCCTCCATGATGGAGGCGTCCAGTTCCACGCGCCCGAGACGGTTGAGGTGCGAGCCCTTGCCCGCATTGAAGACCGGATTGTCCTCGAGCGCACGGACGGTCTGCTCGACCGTGGCCAGAGCGCCGGCACCACCCTGCAGCAGGCCCCACCCGAGCTGCAGCGCCGCCGAGATCCCGTCCAGGTGCAGCTGCAAGTCCTCGTCCGGCACATTCCAGGCACCACCATGAATGGCGAGTGCGATGCTCAACCGCGGCGCTCCTTGCAAGGGGGAGGTACGTGCCCGCAGACTGTGGCAGCGCCCGGGGACGACTGCAAGCGTCGGCCTGTGCCGCGAGCCGGGCGTTGGCACTCCAATCCGGAGCTACGGTGATGTTTGCGACCAGGGAGGAACCATGAGTGAGGAGCTCACCCTTGCGCGTCTCGAAGCGCGCGTGCGGACGTTGGAGCGCGCCAGGCAACGTTGGAGGCTCGGCGGGCTGATGGCCGTCTTACTTTCCGCAGCACTCGTGCTGGGGGCTCAGATCTCGGGGCCGAGGTCGATCGAAGCGCAGGGCTTCATCTTGCGCGATGCATCGGGCGCTGCAAGGGCACGGCTCGGCATGGTCGATGGTGCGCCGTCGTTGGCGCTGTACGACGGCAATGCTCGACTACGGGTGGCCATTGCGGTGGAGGCCGAGGGACCGATCCTGAACCTGTTCAATGGCGACGGCACGCCGCGTCTGGTGATCGGTGCGCGTGGCGACCAGGCGTTCATCATCTTGCGCGACGCCGACGGGGCGCCGCGGGCCGCGATGGCCGTACAGGAGGATGGCTCTCCCAGCCTTTATCTTCTCGATGCGCACCTGAACCCGCTCTTTCGGAAACCCTAGCAGCCCGTGGCAGAAGTGGCGTGGGCCGGGCGCCAGGAATCACGGGCTTCTAGAACAACCCCTCCACGCCGCCATCGGCGGTCAGCCGCATGCGATTCGCGGCCGGCACGCGAGGCAGGCCTGGCATCGTCATCACGCTGCCGAGGTGGGCCACGACGAAACCCGCACCAGCCGACGGCGTAACGTCCCCGACCCGCACGGTAAAGCCGGTCGGCCGGCCGAAGCGGCTTGGATCGTCGGTGAGCGAGGCCGGTGTCTTGGCCATGCACACCGGCGTATCGCCCAGCCCGTTGGCCTCCAGGAACTCGATCGACTTGACCGCCTTGGGGGTGTACTCGACGCGCGTCGCTCCATAGACCTTCTTGGCGATGAGATTGATCTTGTCGCGGATCGGCAAGTCGGTGGGATAGAGGTGCTGAAACTCGGCCTTGCCTTGCTCGATCGTCTCGACGAGCTTGCGGGCGAACCTCTCGCCGCCCTCACCACCGCGCGCATGAATGTCGAGCACGTCGGCGTCGACGCCGCGCGCGGAGCAATGCGACAGCACCGCCTCGATCTCCGCCTCGGTATCGGACACGAAGCGATTGATGGCCACCAGCGGCGGTAACCCGTGCTGCTGGACGTTGTCGATGTGCGCATCGAGATTGGGCAGGCCCGCCACCAAGGCGTTCACGCTCTCCTCGGTGAGGCGGTTGGCCTCGGCGCCGCCATGGAGCTTGAGGGCACGCACCGTGGTGACCAACACCGCGGCGTCGGGGCGAAGACCACCAAGCCTGCACTTGATATTGCAGAACTTCTCGAACCCCAGATCGCTACCGAAGCCGGCCTCGGTCACGACGATGTCGGCGTGGGTCATGGCCGTCATGGTTGCCATCAGGGAGTTGCAGCCGTGGGCGATATTGGCGAACGGACCACCATGAACGAACGCCGCTCCCCCCTCGATGTTCTGCACCAGGTTCGGGCGCAAGGCGTCGCGCAGGAGCATTGTCATGGCGCCCGCCACCTGCAGCTGCGCGGCCCGCACGGGCCGGTTGTCGGAGGTCGCACCGACGATGATGTTGCCTAGCCGGGTCTCGAGATCCTCCAGGCTTGTCGCTAGGCAGAAAATGGCCATCACCTCGCTGGCGGCGGTAATGACGAACCCGTCCTCGCGCGGCACACCGCTCATGGCCCCCCCCAGGCCGATCACGATCCGGCGCAGGGCGCGGTCGTTCATGTCCACACACCGACGCCACGTGATGCGTCGCGGATCGATACCGAGCGCATTGCCCTGCTGGAGATGGTTGTCGAGCACCGCTGCCAGCAGCGCGTTGGCCGAGCCGATCGCGTGTAGGTCACCGGTGAAGTGCAGGTTGATGTCCTCCATCGGCAGAACCTGCGAGTACCCTCCACCCGCCGCTCCGCCCTTGATCCCAAACACCGGTCCCAGGCTGGGCTCGCGGATCGCCGCCGCTACCTTCTGGCCGATACGGCGCAGCGCCTGGGCCAGTCCGACGGTCACGGTCGTCTTTCCCTCGCCCGCACGGGTCGGAGTGATGGCGGTGACGATCACGAGCTTGGATCGGGGCTCGAGCTTGTCGAGCACATGCGGCCGCACTTTCGCCTTGTTGCTGCCGTACATGTCGAGGTCGTCGGCACCGAGCCCGATCTCGGCCGCCACGTCGGCGATCGGCCGCAAGGTGGCCCGCCGGGCGATCTCGAAATCGGGAGGGAAGGAATTGCCCATGTTCTGATGTCCTCGGTTCGTTCCCACGCGGGTGCGTATATCGGTATCGCCCTATTCTAGGGAAGCCGTGTGGGGGATGCATGCGCCCGAGCCAGGCGCGGTGATCACCTTGGAGGCAGCGGCATAGGGCCGCAAGAAGTCCCGGTGCCGCTCAACTTCACGCGGATCTTGCTGCTGTTGGGTGCGTTGGAGTTGATGACCGCCTTGGCCCGCTGCTGGCCCGTCGCGCTGGGCTGGAAACCGACTCGGAACTGGCAGGATTGCTGCGGGGCCAAGACCGTATTCGAGCAGGCGTCCCTGCGAGCCGGCAGGATGAACTGCGATCGGCCGCTGCCCCTGATCTTGATCGCAGAGATGTCGACATCCTGTCGCGCGTGGTTGGTGATGGTCACCTTGCGCAGCTTCCTCGTACCGACCTCGACCTCCCCGAAGCTGCGCTCGAGCGGCTCTACGGTCAGGCCGAAGTCGGCCCCAAACTCGATGTCCACGAAGAAGGCCCGATGATCCGAACAGTTGCCGTCTGCCGTGGGGGCGCTACAGCTAGCATCCGCGCTGGTGTTTGAAACCAACGCATCGCCCAGGAGCGCGGCATTGACCAAGATCCACTCGACGTCGGGCTTTGTATCAGGGTTGTTGCTGTGCTCCCAGGTATCGATGAACCCGGAGCTCAACAGATTGGAGATCGTGCCGGCGTTGAACCTGGGGCTCGTGTTCAAGTCTCCAATCGCCACAACCATCTGGCCAGCGC
>JACZXM010000180.1 GCA_022571615.1 Acidobacteriota bacterium
CCTTCTCCGACTTCAATGACGACTCCGGCCGACGAATAGCCGAGCGGGACTGGAGAATCCAGGCGGTTCACCACCGCGCGGATGGTGGGCCCGACGCCCTCGGTCCGCGCCTTCCGCAGCGCCTGCCGCACCAGGTCGGGCCGCTCGCGCGCCTTGCCCAGCAGGCCCTTTCGAGCCGTCTCCATTATCTGGCGCTCGGTGCCGGGGCTGATCAACGAGGCCCGGTTGCGGACCAAGATTCCCCCGGGGCGGAGAGCGGGCGCGGGTACGTCGACCAAGGCGAGCTCGCCGTTACGGTACGTCTGACAGACCTGCTTCACATCGTCCTCTGCGCAGCTTCAGAACAGATCATAGGCGAAACCAGGAAACTCCCCCTACGTTTAGAATTCAGCAAAGTATGGCGTCCCCGTGATATACGCGGTCGACAGGTAGGTGTCGACCGAACGTTTCGGGTAGACGGTCGCAGCTTCGTCAGGGGGTACGCCAGGCGTATCGACATGGCCCACTTGGTCCGTCGTCGACGCCTATTAGTCGAATGCACGATACGTCCCGTCAGCATTCGAGGACGGCCAGGTATCGCCTGGCAATGTCATCCCAGGAAGCTGCGTGATTCTCGTTCTGGCTCCGTCCCAGCTTTACCAGCCTTTGCCGCAGGTCCGCGTCGACACGGCCGCCGTCCACGCCCGTGGCCATGTCGGTCCGAGACCCTTGCGGCGGGCCTTGTCGGACCACCGAGTCTAATCTCGGAGAATGTGCTTGCGATACCAGACATCGAACATCATGATGCCAAATAGCTCCATGGAGTTGTCCCGCTTCCCCGCTTTGTGCTCCATCCGGAGCCGCCCTATCTCGCCCCTATCGAAGATGCCCTCTCGGCGCGTGTATTCCGGCCCCATGTGTTCGTCAAAGTAGCCGTCTAGAGTATCGCGCATCCACAAAGCGAGGGGTGGTGTGAACCCCTTCTTGGGCAGATGCAGATTCTCGGGCGGGATGAGGTCCTTGAAGGCGTCTCGCAGAATGGCCTTGCTGGTCCCATTTCGGAGCTTGTGGCGATACGCGAGCGCCTGGCTGAACTCCACCACCCGGTAGTCCAGAAATGGCACGCGGACCTCCAGGGCGACGGCCATGCTCGTGCGATCGGTGTACTCCAGGATGTTGTCTACCAAAAACGTCTTCAGGTCGACGTACTGGACCTGGTTCATGAAGTCGCGGACCGGTGTTGGACCGTTGCTTGCCGCGGCCAGGTATGACTTGATGAATCGTGAAGAAGGGTTTGCGTCGGCGAAGGGGGCGGGTTCAAGAAGCCTGCCCTTTGCGGCCTCGTCGAAGTAGTAGACCCACCGGGTGTACTGTCGAGCGAAATCCGGATCGAGCCCTTCGAAGAAGAGCTTCGCCCTGCGCAGCGAGGGCTGTTCGAAGTTGTCGGGCACCAGGCTCAGGACGGTGCGGGCCAGTTGCGGCAACAGTGGTACGCGCCCGGCCAGCCTGCCGTAACGGACCGCCCGGTAACGAGGGTATCCCGCGAAAAGCTCATCGCCTCCCGCGCCGGAGATAGCCACGGTGACATGCTCCCTCGTGGCCTTCGATATGAGGTACGAGAGGTAGAGCGTCGGATTGCCAAAGGGTTGGTCGAAGCAATCTATCAGCTCCAGCATCTCCTCTGGTTGGGAGATGTCGACGCTGATCTCATGATGCTCCGTATCCCAACGCCGGGCGACGGCCGCGGCGGACTCCCTCTCGTCGTAGAACTCCTCGCCGGAGCCGGTGAAGGAGACCGTGAAAGTCTCGACTCGCTTCTGGCTTTGCTGCGCCATCAGGCCCACGAGGATCGAGGAGTCGATTCCACCGCTGAGAAACGCTCCCAGGGGCACATCGCTGATCATCTGCCGCTGGACCGCGTCCTCCAGGAGGGACCGGACTTGACTCGACCTCGCCTCGGCCGAAGCCGCCACGTCCGCCTCGAGCGCCGGATTCGCGGGAGCTGAAACAGGGTCCCAGTAGGACTCGATGCGGACCGTGTCCTTGAGGATGTCATAGCGAAGCCAGCTTCCCGGAGGTAGCTGCTTGATGTCGCGGTAAATCGTCTGGGGATGAGGAATATACAGGTAGGTGAAGTAGTCCCAGACCGCCTGCCAGTTGATCTCCCTGTCGCAGACATCGGCCGCCAGCAACGCCTTGATCTCGCTGGCAAAGGCAAACCGACCGTTCTTGTGGACGTAGTAGAGCGGCTTGATGCCAAGATGATCGCGGGCCAGAAACAGGCTATGGGAGCGATCATCGTAGATGGCGAAGGCAAACATGCCGTTGAGATGGCGAACGACGTCGGCCCCGAATTCCTCATAGAGGTGCACGACCACCTCGGTATCCGTGTTCGAGCGGAACCGGTGGCGGGCCTCGAGGTCCCGGCGCAACTCGCGGTGGTTGTAGACCTCTCCGTTGAAAACGATCCAGACGGTGCCATCTTCGTTGGCCATCGGTTGATGCCCGGCGCGGGAGAGATCGATGATCGACAGCCTGGTATGGCCCAAGAAGGTGCTCTGGGCATCGTCTGGGGTTCGAAAGCGTTGGACACCGTCATCATCCGGACCCCGGTGCCTTAGAGAGTCCACCATCCGCCTGACCAGACCTTCATCTTCAACGCCCGTTATGCCGCAGATGCCGCACACAGCTCAACCCTCAACGGCGGCCCGTTCCAACGAGCGCAATGTCATTTCCCCAACCTCATCCCACGTCGGAAATCGCTGCACCTGTTCGAGCGCGTTTATTCGAAGCGCGTCGCGTAATGGAGCGTCATCTATTACTCGAGCAAGTGTGCTGGCGATTTCGCTAGGCTCGTACGGATCGAAATAAGCGGCAGCGTCTCCCGCGATCTCCGGCATCACACCAGCGCTCGAACAGGCGATGGGCAAGTCGGCTGCCAGGGCTTCAATCAGAGCTGTGGGGCAATTCTCGCAGGTGGACTGGAAAACAAAGGCGTGACACCCCGCGAGCAACGCCCCGACGGCGTTGTGGGGCACTTCACCTGTCATGAGTACCGAGTCGTCCATGCCATACCTGTGCACCAGTCGCTGCAATTTCCTGAAGTAGCTCGCATTCCTGGCATTCCCCACCAGCACCAGCTGCACGTTCCTGCTCCCGAGCGTTTCTCGCGCCAGCGCATATCCTTCGATCAGCGCCGGGAAGTTCTTGTATGGGTATAGATGGGATACACTCAGGAGATAAGGTTTGCGTATGCCCAACTGCTGCAACAACAGAGCCTCTGGTGGCTCCGTTCTGAGCTCGTCTCTACCGTGGTAGATCACGTCACTGCGGTCGGGTGACAGGCCGAACCTCTGCACGAAAAGGTCTCTGAAGTACCGCGAGGGGAAGATCACCCGCGTTGCCGCGCGGGCCGACATCCGCATGAGAAGGCCAAGCGCCTTGAGCCATACCCAATCGTAGGCGCCTACCGACCGCGGCGTGATGTTCGAGCAGAACGGACCAATGTTGTGGAAAACCGTGACCGTTGGCACGGGGCTTCTGAAAGGGACGATGTTCCCCGGGCAGAACAAGACATCCGGACGGATTTTCCTGAGAATCTTCAGCAACGGATATTGCTCCCACGCCAGCTTGCCGGCCAGTGTGAAGGATCGTCCGCCAACGGCATGGACCTCGATTCGCTCGCCAAGTGAATCCGCCAGTATTGGGATACTTTCGGCGCGTGTGAAGAGCGAGATTCTGTGTTCGCGGACCACGCCATTCCTTGCCCATGCGTCAAGGAGATTTCGCAGGTGGTTTAACCCACCCCCGTGCATGCGGTATGTGGCATTTATTGCTATATGCAATTAACGGTGCCCTTAACGCCTGTACGAGTCCGAGCAACCAGCCCTCCTCTTCGCCACAGACCATTGCGGTTCACCCCTGGTCTCATAAGTTGCCCACGTGCCTCTGCTCCGCCCCGCGCAGCCTGAGGTGAAGAGGGCTATGGCCGTTCAACATTCCGGTGGACTCGAAATCCATTCGAGGATGTTTCGCGCTCGGTCCGCGCTCGCCTCCTGCGTCGTTTTCTTCAGAGCAGCCTGCCCCATCGCCCGCCGTCGGTCCGGGTCGTCGATCAGAGTCGTGATGGCCCCTTGGATTTCGTCGACGTCGAGTGGATCGACCAGTATGCCCACGGAAGAATCGAGGAACTCCAGATTGGCCCTGGTCCTCGAGGCGACCACGGGTAGGCCGCAGGCCATGGCCTCTCTCAGAGCATTGGAAGAGCCCTCGGCGAGGGAGGGGTGCACCAGGATGTCCGCTGCGCTGAGCCAGAGCGGCACCTGCTCATGTTCGATCGCGCCGGCGAACAGGACCTGGGGCCCCGTGGGCTCTATCGGGCCGCTGCCGACGAAGATGGCCCCGATGTCTCTCCGTGCCTCAATGGCTTGGAGTACCCTGTCCGGGCCCTTGTTGTGATTGAAGTGTCCCAGAAACGCGACGATGGCCTTGTCGGGAGGAAGGCCCAGCTGCCGCCTCATCTCCTCTCTCGGTCGAGGCCGGAAGTGTTGGGCGGCGGCATTGGGGAAGACCCTCACGCGGTCTTCGGCGGCCCCGTATCGCTCGATGCACCTCTCTCGTGTTGCCTCTGAGACGGCGACTACCTTCGCGAAGCCGGCCAGGTCCTCACGCATGCGAGGCAGTCCCATGTGGCGCTCGTAGTGCTCGAAGGAGGACTCCCCCAGCGCTACCACCGATGGCACCCCCAGATTCCTGGCCGATCGCTGAGCGCTGAGCCCGGCGGGGTACAGAAAATGCCCGTAGCACAGGTCGGGAGCCCACCGCAGCGACCTGACGCCCCGGCGCACCGCGCGCCAGAAGCTTGCCACGGTCCAGCGGTACGTGGAGAGTCCTCCAGGAAGGGCCTTGTTGGAAAAGGGCAGGTAGCGGGGCCTGCGAATCTCAACACCGTCTCGGGTCTCGGCGAACGTAGCGGGTCCGAGGCGTTGGCGCCACGCCGTCCGGCTGAATGCGCTTTGCGGGGCCAGCACGGCTAGCTCCACACCCAGGGCCCGGAACTCCGCCATCAGGACGTGAACGAAGGTCCCTCGGTCGGGCTCGGCGTCCGACGGATAGCCGCTGGCCACGGTCAGGATTCTCGTGCTCACTACCGGACAGCCTCGGAGAGGGTGAATCTTCTCTTTCCGGACTCCGTGACGCGGATCTCATCGACGAATTCCACTGTGACAGCCAGATCGCCCAGCTGGTCCCTGATGTACCTGACCATCTCGGTTATGTCTGACTCGCCCGGCTGGACGCCGGATACCACCTTCCAGGTGATCGAACGGTCGACCGCCTGCACGACCTGGTACTGGGCAACCTTGAACTTTGCGGGCCACTCGAGCTGCTCCAACAAGTGCGTGAAGAACTCCCCATGGACCTTCTGGCCATTGGCGCCATGGATCATGTCGGAGACACGTCCGATGATCTCCTTAACCAGCGGCAGCTCTCTCCCGCAGGGGCATTTCCCCGACGCCCATCGCGCGAGATCGCCGTTCTTGTATCGGATGAACGGCATCGCCATATTATCCAGGTCGGTTATTACTACCTCGCCAGTCTCGTCGCCTTCCACGGGATGACCCCGCGCGTCGACTATCTCCAGGAGGCAGTGCTCGGCGCAGCTGTGGAGCCCCGAGTGTGCCTCGCACTCATATGCTATCGCCATGCACTCTGCGGATCCGTACTGGTCGAACACCCGACAGCCGAAGGCCTCCTCGATCGTTCTCCGCTGCTGAGGAATGAGCATCTCAGCCGTGGTGCTGACCGCGCGCAAGGAGATCGGGTGGTGTTCCTGGGCCTGCGTTCGGGCCAGCGCCTCGAGTGCCGACACGTAGCCTCGCAGGAACACCGGGCGAATATCGGAGATCTGCCGGAGGTAGGCGCTTGCCCCCGTGTGGTCCATCATAAAGGCGTTGAACACGTGCTCGTTCCGGGCCCACGCCATCAGTCCAACGTAACGCCTCGCCACCAGTGGCCGGCGAACCACCCGCGTGCCCCAGAGATTGGCGTAGCGGTCGCCTGGCGAGTACCCCATCCACGTCCACAGGCGGACGTACGATGCCCAGGCATGTTCCATGGAAGACTGATCTCGCCACACGACAAGCGGAGCGCCCGTCGATCCTCCCGTCTGGGCCCTTCTTGCGGCGGATGGCGGGTCGGTGGCCAGCATCTCGTCGGCGTTGTTGCGTATTTCGTCCTTGGTCAGCAGGGGCAGGCGGGCGAAGTCGTCAATGGTCTTTATGTCCCCGGGGTGGGTCCCCGTTTCGTCAAACATGTGCCGGTAGAACGGGACATGGTCGTGCGCGTAGGCAAGGAGGCGCCGCAGCTTGGTAAGCTGGAGCTCTCGGAGCCGCTCTGCGCTCCACCACTGGCTGTCCAGGCTCTCCCGGAGTAACGAGGCCCCTGAGGGTCCCACGATCGATTTGATGGCCCTGCTGGCGCGACTCTGAAACGGGTGAACGGCCGAGAGGGTCGTTACCGCCTTGCGCAAGATCTGCGGTGACCGAGGTCCCATGCACCGGTGCCCGTTCGGAAG
>JACZXM010000181.1 GCA_022571615.1 Acidobacteriota bacterium
AACCCTTCGGGCAAGTGGGATTTACGGGCGACTGGCAGCGTCGCGACTCCTCCGCGATGTCGCCAGCATCGCCTCCTCCTCGCTCCTTGCCCTCACCCGTAACTCCCACTTGCCAGACCCACCACACTCCCACCACGGCCTCCTAGGGCCCAATCGAGGGGAGCCACCATTGTGAAGGCATCGCAGCCCCAGGCGCAAATCGTTATGCTTTGGCAGCTATCGGAATCGCTCGACACAGGAGTTTCTCATGCAACGTCGTCTTCCAGCGTTCCTTCTTCTGGCTCTGGCGGGCAGTCTCGCAGGCGGCTCGTCGTCCAACGCCCTGCCGGTAGGAGCGCAGGCCGGGCGGATCACGCTCGAGTCCCTTTACAGCCCGGATTCAGACCGTCGCGTGAGCTATTCGGGCCCGACACCCTCTCGTCTCACCTGGGTCGACGACGAGCACTACGTACAGCGGCCATCGCGAGCCGACCAGGGCTGGCTGAGAGTCGATGCCGTGACCGGGGCGAGCACCGCCGCCTTCGATGCCGGTGGCGTACAGACGGCGCTGGCGTCGCTGCCTGGTTTGACCCAGGAGGATGTCGACGCGCTGGCGACGGCGGCCGCAGGCGATCTGGCGCGTGGACGTGGCGCAACGGTGGTCAACCACGCCAACGATCTGTTCTTGATCATGGCGGCCGGCGAGGCCAAGCGCCTCACCTTTGACGCCGCGCCCGAGGTGGGAGAAGAACTGTCACCGGATGGCAAGTTCGTTTCCTTCGTACGCGACTACAACCTGCACCTGATCGAGGTCGAATCCGGCCGCGAGCGATCGCTCACCACCGACGGCGGACCGGAGCTCTTCTATGGTCGGCTGGACTGGGTCTACCAGGAGGAGGTCTACGGGCGCGGCAATTTCAAGGGCTACTGGTGGAGCCCCGACTCCAGCGCCATCGCTTTCTTGAAGCTGGACGAGTCGCCGGTGAACGAGTTCACGGTCGTTGATCACATGCCGACGACGCTCGAAACCGAGGTCACCAAGTACCCCAAAGCCGGCGACCCGAACCCACGGGTATGGCTCGGCGTTATCAAGGCGGTCGGCGGCGAGACCGTTTGGATCGACACCAAGCAATATGAGCCCATCGAGCATCTGATCGTGCGGGTCGGCTGGAATCCTGGCGGCGACCGGGTCGTTTACCAGGTACAGGATCGCGAGCAGCGCTGGCTTGATCTCAACATGGCCAACCCCGCAAACGGCAGTACAACGCGGCTGTTGCACGAGACCACACCAGCTTTCGTGCAGGTGCTGGGCGATCCGTACTGGCTCAAGGACGGCAGCTTTCTATGGTTCTCGGAGCGCAGCGGCTACAAACACCTGTACCACTACTCGTTTGACGGCGCGAGCACACCGGGTATGAAACAGCAGGTCACCGCTGGCGAGTGGGAAGCGCGAACGCTGCACGACGTGGATGAGGCAAACGACTGGGTCTATTTCTCCGGCACCGAGCGCAGCCCGATCGGCGGCGACGTTTACCGCGTGCGCCTGGACGGCACCGGGCTCGAGCGCCTGTCACAAACAGAGGGGACGCATCGGGCGAGCTTCAACCCGTCGGCTACCCACTACATCGACACCTGGAGCGACGTCCACACACCGGCGCAGGTGCGGCTACACGCCGCCGATGGCACCGAGGTAAGGGTGATCGTCGCCAACCCGGTGCCCGAGCTAGCGGAGCTCGATCTGGGAAAGGTGCAGTTCCTGCAGGTACCGACGCGCGACGGCTTCATGATGGAGGCGATGATCATCCGGCCGCCGGATTTCGATCCGAGCAAGAAGTACCCGGTGCTGCAGTACAACTACGGTGGCCCCCACGCCCCGTCGGTGCGCAACGCCTGGGGTGGAACCCGCTACCTCTGGCACCAGATGCTGGCCCAGCACGGCTACATCATCTGGATCTGCGACAATCGATCGGCTTCCGGCAAGGGCATCAAGCCCACCTGGGAAGCATACCTGCAGCTGGGCGTGGTCGAGCTGCGCGACATCGAGGACGGGCTCGATTGGTTGGTGGCGCAGGGCTACGCCGACCCCGATCGACTCGGGATCTGGGGTTGGAGCTACGGCGGCTTCATGGCCTCGTACGCGCTCACGCACTCGACCAGGTTCCGCGCTGGGATTGCCGGCGCCCCGGTGACCGACTGGCGCTTGTACGACACCATCTACACCGAGCGCTACATGCGCATGCCGCAGAACAACCCCGAGGGCTACGACTCCACCTCGGTGGTCAAGGGCGCAGCCGGCCTGCACGGCAACCTGCTGATCCTGCACGGCACCATGGACGACAATGTCCACATGCAGAATTCCATCCAGCTCATCTACGAGCTCCACAAGGCGGGCAAGGACAGCTTCGACTTCATGGTCTACCCGCGCTCCCGCCACGGGGTGCGGGAGCGCGAGCTGGTGTGGGCGCTGCAGAAGCGGATGACCAAATTCCTGCTGGAGAATCTCTGAACCGGAGGGAACGCAGCAGGGGATGAGGTCGAGCACGTCCTGCTAGGGATACAGCAGTCCATGCGTCCAGCCATCGTCTTGGCGCCGATAGACAATGCGGTCGTGTAGGCGGCCGAGGCGCGAGATCCAGAACTCGATGCGCTCGGGGGCCAGGCGGTAGCCGCCCCAGAACGGGGGGCGAGGTATCGGGCGGCCGAGGCGCTTGGCCTTTTCTTGTAGGTAGCGGCCGATGAGCTCACGGCGGCTGGGCAGTGGCTCGGACTGTTTCGATGCCCAGGCGCCGAGCTGGCTCTGGCGCTCGCGGGTGGCGAAGTAGGCGTCGGCCTCGGTGTCCTCGACCCGAGCAACGGGCCCCTCGACCCGTACCTGTACGTTGAGCGAGGGCCAGTAGAATGTGAGTGCCGCGTGGGGGTTGGCACCCAGCTGCACCCCCTTGCGACTCTCGAAGTTGGTGTAGAAGACAAAGCCGCTATCATCCACCACCTTGAGCAGCACCATCCGCGCCGTCGGCCTGCCTTCGGCGGAGCAGGTGGCGAGCATCATCGCCGTACCGCGCTGGGCCTCACCGGCCTTGCGAGCGCGTTCCAATAGCGCCCGGAACCGCGCGATCGGGTCTTCGTGCATCACACTTCCACCACGGCCTGCCAGGGCCGGGAATCCGAAGTCGAACTAGATTGTCGGCGGCACTGTCCTCGGCGGGACGATACAAGGGCCACCAGGAGCCCGCAAACAGAGATCCGGAACCGTTCACGGATCGAGCTGACGATGACCGCACGTTCGGTGTTCACCTGAAGTGAAACGCGCCGAGCACCCCATTCTAAGCCGTTGAGCTAAAACGACTTGTAGATTCACGCCCGAGACTACGAGAAAAAGTCGAAGTACTGCTTGTCTAGCGCCGGAGAATACGGTTTGATAGGCGGGTCCGGATAATTTCCCCGGCCAAACGGCGGAGATCCGGCGCCTGCTGAGGTCACGGTCACGACCCGTGAGCTGAGGCGGTTCAACCCGAACCGGGACCGGGCTCGCAAGAGTTCGAGAAGGGTTCACGGAGGCAAGCGGGCAAACCGCAAGGTAGGTCTGCAAGCTTCCAAGGGGGCGAGTCTGCGGCCCATTCGTCAGAACAGGCCACAGAGTTGAATCGGAAGGGAAGGAAGCCCGCAAGGGTGGAAAGCTCATCCGGTTGAGTCGTCAGAAGCTCTGGGAACAGCCGCGACGGAGGGCGTTGGACCCCGCTTGGGAGGCCGTCGCGGAAATTGTCCGGGCATTTTTTTGCTCAGAAAAGTCCTTTAGGCATCGGGAATTACCAAGCATGGCGGGCGATCACCCCGTCGGGGAGTGCCTGCCGCCCACACGGCCGGAGCGCTTCAGCACAACAATTAGGAGACGGCTGCAATGAGCAACCTTGCTCTGATCTCGACGCGGACGGCGGCCAGCAGGTCATCATCCTTGGCCGATCCGGTAGCCTGCTGCAACGCCAGTGTTGAGCCTCCTTAGAGATCGAGCTGGTCGGGCTGGCCCCGACGCCTCCGCGACGATCGCTCGATCCCCAGACCTCCCGCGAGAAGGCGAACGGTCTCACTAGAGGTCGATCGAGATCCTTCTGAGAGCCGCCAGGAGGGCCAGGCTGCAGCCATCGTCGATGCGGCTAGGCCTCGTCAGCGTCGCTGCCTTCTGGGTCATTCGCATCACGCCCTCATCGGCGTGCCGGTGATCGGGCGCCAGGGCGTGGATCACCTCATGGGCAATGACGCGTCCCAGCGCACGCCCGAGATCCCGGGCCTTCCGAATCTTCTCGAACGCGGCGATCTCCCGGAACCCGAGCTGCTGCTTGATTCGGCGTGGGAACACCACTACGTGGCGTCGCGGTGGAGGCTCAGGGACCGTGATGCCAAGCGTACTTGCTTCGCGCCCCAGGCCTCCGGCAGGGTGCTCGTCAGGATCACCTGGATCTCGATGCGGCTCTCTGGGCGCGCATCCGACTCAAGCCACGGCGCCATGCCGTTCTGGACCGGCCCAGCAACCAGGGATACGCCGAACGACCCGAACAGCCGGACCATCTCCGCGACGGCGCCGTCGAGCGCGGCTTCCGAGACGCCGTAGCGGTCGTTGAGCTGCAGGCGGATGGCAGGTAGCGCGTCGGAACCTGATTGCGGAGATGAAGCGATGGCTTCGGGGACCGCCGATCCCACCAGGAGCCCTGCCAGGCTCACGCCGGCCAGGCGAGCTGTGTATTTCAACCTCGACCGCACGGCTCCTCCTCCTCATCCGTGGGAAGCGTCTACACCCATGTGTTTGCCCGCCGATGCACCGCGGTTACGCGATGCGGGCGGCTCCCTGTGGACGCGATCACGTCTGGATGTCCACAACTTCAGACGTCGGTGCGCAGTGCGGGGCACGCAGTGGACTCGCTTGCTACACGTCTCCCCTCAACGCCTCGGAGAGACCGAACTCCTCACCCGCCACGCGTTGGGCGCGCCGGCGGAAGTAGACAGTTTCATCAAACTGATTCGGAACCGAGGAACGCTGCAGCTACTCGGCGCCAGGATCCTTGCCCCTGAAGGCTCTGAACTGCTCGCGGAGATCAACGGGCACTTGCTCAGGGATCCTCGTGCGGTGGCGCCGCCGCGCCGTCTTGATCCCCCGGCGGCAGCGGGTCGACGATGATGTTGCGCCAGATGCAGGCCGGGCCCACGGGGATGCGGAAGCGCCAGCGATCGTTGGCGCCGATGTCGGGTCCGCTGAGACGAATCTCGTAGCGGCCGGGGCGTAGCTCGTCGAACTCGTACCAGCCCTCGGTGTCGCTGGTGAGCGTCTGGGCTGTGCCGTTGCCGGCCGTGGTGAGCTCTTGGATAGTGATTTCGACGCCCGGCATCGGGCCCCCGGGATCGAGCTGCTCATCCGCGCGCGTGCCGGGTTCGAGCGCTTGTCGGTCGCGATAGACCATTCCGTACAGCGAGACAATCTTGTCTGCGGTCTCCACCAGGCGTAGGTAGGTGAGGTCGGCCGCGGCCTGTTCGACGAGCGCAGTTCGGGAGCAGATACCGGTCTCCAGTCGTCCGTTCGTCGTCGACTGGCTAGCGTAGACGAGGTAGGTCTTGCCCTGTTCGAACTCGAAGCCGCAATCTCCACCGCCCGCGCCGGTTCCGACGACGACCTCTCGCTCGCCCTGCACCCCCTGCCAGCGTTCGCGCACGCGCAGCGTGGCCAGCTTGGCGACGCGACGGCCATCACTCGTTTCCTCGCTTACGGTGCGGATGCGCGTGACCCGCCCGACAAATATCGCCGAGGTCTGCCACCAGACCTCGCAGGTGGGGCGCTTGGGCGACATGCAGGTGCAGGCGGCGGCGTCGGTCTCGGTCTGCAGACAGATCACCATCGCCAGAACGGTCAGCAGTAGAGCCGAGCTACGCTTCATTCACGAAGACTCCGATGGGTGCACGGTAGGGGGACAAAGGTAGCCTACAAGATTACACGCGCCGGCAGCCCGACACCGCCTGCGGGCGGGTGACGTCCCACGGCTTACTAGGGCGCCAAATGGTGATCGGGACGAGCGCACAACAGCTCGATCCGCTAATCTGAACCCATCAGGCAAGTGTCTTTGCCGGCCATTACGAACATTCCGGGCCCCGCGCGGGGCCAGTACCGGCCCCGTGCCCAAGAGGTGAACAGACCATGAAGCTACGCAAAGGCCTTATTCAACTCGGCATCCTCGGGTTGGCACTAGTGGTCGGCGCCGCCATGCCGCTGGTAGCTCAGGACACGACCGTGCCGAAGATCGTTCTCGTCGACGGCGAAAGGGTGACGACGGAGACCGCGGTGGGCAAGCAGGTGCGCGATCGTATCCAGGCTGCGGTCGCCGACTGGGAGAGCCGGATCACCCAGTCCCAGGGGCAGTTGCAAGCGATGCTGCAGAACCGGCAGACGCAGCAGCTGACCCTGAGTTCGGCGGCGCTCTCGCAGCTGGATCAGGAGTTGGCCGCATACGCCCCACTGCTGCCATTCGCATGCTGCAAAATCACGGCGAGGTGTTTTCCGAAAGCAGGCATTCAAATCAGTTAAG
>JACZXM010000182.1 GCA_022571615.1 Acidobacteriota bacterium
CGTTAGCAAGAGCGTCGCGGCGTTCAGCACGGCAAGAAGGAGCAACATGGCCGACGCTCCCAGAAAGATCGCCAGCGTTCGACCGGTGGTGCCGACGGTCTCGGCAAGAAGGTCGTTCACGCCGATGCCCAGATGCGTCCCGTCGGGATAGACGTTGCCATCCGGAAACTCTGCGGCGAGCGCTTCCGCGATGCTCGCGGCCTCTAAACGTGCATGCCCCACCGACGTACCGCCCGCTAGCCGGCCCAGAAGGCTGAGGCTACGCCGTCCGCGGGACCGGTAGCGCTGGTGCTCGGGCTGCAACGGCATCCAGTAGTCTGGCGCCCGGCTGAACAAGGCCTCCGGAGGAACGAAGTCCCGGGGTAGGATGCCCACGACGGTTGCCGGCGTGCCGACCCGCTCGAGCGGTCGACCCACTACGGCCGGGTCCCCGCCGTACCGGCGCTGCCACGCTCCGTAGCTGAGCATGAAGGTGGCTTCCGAGGCAGTGCTGTACTCCTCGGGCAGAAACGTACGACCGAGCACGGGCGACAGATTCAGGGCCCGGAAGAACTCCGGTGACACCGACACCGCGCTAGCGAGCTCCGGACCCAAGCCCTCATCCGGAAGGAGGACGCTCCTGATCTCGATGGCGGCCAGCTCCTCGAAGGAGCGAGCACGTTCCTTGAGATCTCGATAGTTGAGCATCGAGACGCCGGCCAAGTGCTGGATTCCCGCCCTCTCATCGTCCCACTCCCGCCCCGGGAACACCGCGCCAACGGCAACGAGTGCCTGCGGCTCCTGGTACGGGAGAGGCCGCAGCATCACGCCGTTCACGACGCTGTACATCGTTGTCGTGGCGCCGATCCCGAGGCCCAGGGTGAGCGCGACGCCGAGCGCGAAGCCAGGACTCCGCGCCAGGCTCCTGTAGGCGGTTTTCACGTCCTGAATCACCGGCCCCAGACGTCCAGGGCGAGGCGGGCGCGCGCTTCCCGCCCGCTGCCGCCGCCAGCCAGTAGCCAGGCGCTTCGAGCGGCCCGTCAGCCGCGCAGCCCAGGCGCGGCCGTTCTGGCGTAGGAGGTCAAGCGCGCCGCGGGTCGCCGCGGACAACAGACCGGTGTGGCCGTCGCGTGCGAAGCCGGCCGCGCAGGCCCGCATGTAGGCGTCGACCATCTCGTGTTCGTAGCCGGCGTAGGTGCCGCGCGGCGCGCCGTGAGCGAGCCGCCGATAGACCGCGCTGATCACCTGTTGCATTGGAAACCCGGTCATCGGCTTCGTGTCCAGGACAGGACGTTCTTCGAGCGAGCGAGCTGAACGAGGTCGTCCATACGCCGCGTCTCCGCACCGAGTGTCTCTTTGCCGAGGTCGGTGAGCCGGTAGTAGTTGCGGCGAGCGTCCTCGCCCTCGGGCGCCGGCCCCGGCTCGATGAGTCCCTCCGCGACCATGCGCTTGATGGCGCCATACAGGGTGGCGGGCCACAGACGGAAGCGCCCCTCCGAACGCTGTTCCACCTCGGTCATGATGCCGTAGCCGTGGCGGTCGCCGTCGGCCAGAGCCAGCAGGATATGAAAACCCGGCACGGAAAGCCGGCGGCGGTTGTTGTCGGTCATCGGGGCTCTCTGGTGGGGGAGCGGAAAGCTACGGAACACAAGGTCGCCATGGCAGCGACTTAACACGAACCATATATATCACGTTCAATATATAGTTGCACGCCCTGCAGAGGTAGTTCTAATGGCAGCCGACGACCGGCCTTGTTTGTTGAAACCGGCTCGACTCGTTCTGCGTATCTATGTCCGTAGAGGACATATCCGCCAAGGACATAGTCGATGCCACGATCGCAGATGGATGCCCCGGAGAGCCGCCTACCGCTCTCGGAACCCGTTCTTCAGATTCTTATCTCGCTCGCCGCGCGCGACCTGCACGGCTACGCCATCATGCGCGAGGTCGAGGAGCGCAGCGGCGGTCGGGTGACCCTCAGCACCAGCACGCTGTACGGCGCGCTGCAGCGGATGATGCGCGACAGTCTCGTGGAGCGCTCCGCGGAGCGCCCCGACCCGGCGTCGGATGACCAGCGCCGCCGCTATTATCGGATCACCGACTTCGGCCGCGCCGTGGCCGAGGCCGAGGCCGGGCGAATTTCCGAGCTGGCACACTTGCTGCGCGAGCGTGACCTCGTGACACGCTGATGACACCCGACCGCGCTGCCAGGGTTTTCTGCCGCCCGGCCGGCTGGCTGCTGCCGGCGCGCTTCGTCGCCGAGTTCGGCGACGAGCTCCGGGTCGCCTTCCGCGACCGTTATGCGCGAACCCGGCGCGTCGGCGGGGCCGCGAGCTGGCTGGGTTTCTGGTGGTCCGAAATCAGCGGCCTGGTGGCAACCGCGGCGCGTGAGCGCCTGCGCCTCGCCTCGTCTCACCCGTCCTTCGACCTGTTCGGAAACCGGAGCGTCCTCTCCCCGATGGAGGTGTTATCGACCATGCGCCAAGATTTCATATACTCGCTGCGAATGATCATCCGCACCCCGATCGTCTCCGCAATCGCGGTGCTGTCGCTCGCCCTCGCGTTGTCGGCGACCACCGCGGTCTTCGCGTTGCTGAGCACGTGGCTGCTGCGCCCGCTGCCCTATCCGGACTCCGACCGGCTCGTCAATCTGTTCGAGACCGACCGCAACATCTCCTTCTCCAGGCTGAGGGTGTCGCCGGCCAACTACTTCGACTTCCGTGAACAGATCGACGCCTTCGAGTTCCTGGGGGCTTCCGACTTCCGCGCTATCAACCTGACCGGTATCGAGGAGCCCGAGGAGCTGACGGCGGCGCGGGTGATGCCGGAGCTGATGACGCAGCTGGGCGCCGAGCCGCTCATGGGCAGGCTGTTCACCGAGCGTGAGGCGATCGACGGCGAGAACGCAGTCGTGCTGCTGCGAGAATCGCTGTGGCGCAACCGCTTTGGCGCCGATCCGCAGATCGTCGGCTCCGAACTGCTGCTTGACGGTGCACCGCACACGGTGATCGGCGTGATGCCGGAGACCTTCGAGTACCTGCTCGGCACGGTGAGTCTCTGGATGCCGAGCGACTTTGAGACGAGGCGCGAGGACCGCGAATCGGGCGACCTGCGGATTCTCGGGCGGCTGCGCGACGGAGTTACGATGGCCCAGGCCGAGGAGCAGCTTATCGCCATCGCCGGCCGTTTGGCCGAGGAGCACCCGGACACCAACCGCACTCGCGGGGTGCGACTGCAGTCCATGCGCGATGAGTTCCCGGGCGAAACCGACACCGTGCTGATCCAGGCGCTGATGCTGATCGCGCTGGCCGCGCTGATGATCGCCTGCTTCAACGTTGCCGGTCTCTATCTGGCCAAGACCGATCTGCGCGCCAAGGAGATCGCCGTCCGCACGGCCCTGGGCGCCGGCAAGGGAAGGCTGCTGCGGCTTCTGCTGACCGAGAGCGTGCTGCTCGCACTGGTGGCCGGCGGCATCGGCCTGGTGCTCGCCGTCTACGCGATTCGCGGCATGTCAGGCGCGATCCCCGCGGAGCTGCCGCGCATGTACGCCCCCCACCTGGATGCGCCCGTCGCGCTCTTCGCGCTGCTGACCTCGGCGGCGGCGGGTGTGGTCTTCGGCATCAGCGCGGCCCTGCAGGCGCTGCGCAGCGACAGAGAACGCTCGATTTTGCTCGAGACCTCACGGGGCGGTAGCTCCACCCGTGCGCGCAAGCGGCTGCGCGCCGCACTGGTGACCGGCGAGTTTGCCCTCGCCCTGGCGATTCTGATGAGCGCGGGCGTGCTCACCACCATGTTTGGCGCCTGGATCAACGGTGATCCCGGCTTCAACCCGGAGGGGCTGCTCACCGCCCAGGTGACGCTGCCCGAGTATCGCTACGGCAGCGACGCGCAACAGCGCGAGTTTCTCCACGACCTGGCCGTCGAGTTGGACGCCATCCCCGGCTCCTCCGGCTGGGCCGCGATGACGAAACTGCCGCGCTCGCGCGGCTACGCCCAGCTACCGGTCGTCGTGGAAGGCCGTGCGGTGGCGGAGGATGACGCGCCGCGTGTCTCCTGGTCTTCGATTACGCCAAGTTTCTTCTCCACGCTCGAGGTGCGCATACGGCAGGGCCGGCCGCTGCTGGAAACCGATCGCGCCGACTCGGTGCCCGTCGCGGTCGTCAACGACCGCTTCGTCGAGGTTGTTCTCGGAGGCGGCGATGCGGTCGGCGAACGGATCCTGTTCGAGGGCGAGACGATCGAGATCGTCGGCGTGATGGCCACTATCGCGGATTTTCGCGAGCAGGGCATCATGCCGGCGGTTCCCTGGATCTACCGGCCGCTCGAGCAGGCACCTGCCCGCCGCCTCTACCTCGCCCTTCGCACCGCGGCCGAGCCCCACACCCTCGCCGACCCGCTGCGCGCCGCGGTCTGGAAGATCGACCCCGACCAGCCGATCAGCGCCATTCAGTCGCTACGCGAGTACATCGACATGACGCTCTCCGGCCCGAGGTACATCGGAGCGCTGCTGTATCAGCTCGGCTTCCTGGCGCTGGGGCTGGCATTGATGGGCATCTACGGCGTCGTGGCCTTCTCCGTGACCCAGCAAACCCGCGAGTTCGGCATCCGGATCGCGCTCGGGGAACAAACGGGCTCGTTGCTCAGGGGGGTCCTGCGCCAGGGCGCAAAGCTCGTCGGCCTCGGGATGCTCATCGGACTGCCGTTGGCCTTCGGCCTGCTGCGTTTGTTGGGTAGCGCAATGTCGTCGCTGAACTCGGACGCGGCGCTGCGGCCCGGCCCGATGGTGGCCACCCTCGTGATGCTGACGGTCGCGGCAGCGATCGCCTGCTACCTGCCCGCCCGGCGGGCGACCCAGGTAGATCCCGTGATAGCGCTGCAGGAGGAGTAAAGGGGCCCAGCCATCGCGTCGACCTACCACGGCCTGCTAGGGGCGCCGTGCGGATCTACTGACCGGGAGGTTCGAGATCGGGGCGCTCGATCGCGGCGGCGTTGACCTGCTCGAAAATGTCGAACAGCACACTCGAGAAGATGCCGACGTTGCCGTAGTCGTCGACGGTCTCCCAGCTGCGGTTCGTCTGCACGAATTGCACGTGCAGCTCGTTGGGCACCCGAGTGAGAGCCATGCTGATGCCGGGCACGTGGTAGATCCAGGTCGTGAGCTCGCCGCCGCTAGGACCCGGACGCTGGCGGATGGAATGCGGCTTACCCAGCAGGACCCATGCATGACCGCGATCGGAAAGCCAGCCGCGCGGCATGCCTCCGAAGCGCTCGTTGGCCTCGGCGACGCGGGTGTAAAAGTCCTCCATGAACGGATTGCGATTGTCGCGCAGCTCGGAATCGCGACGCATCCAGAACCAGGTGATGAACCTGCGACGCTCCTCGGTGCTTTTCAGCCTGCGCCATGCCCGGCTCTCATTGTCGAGCATCAGGTACTGGACCGGCCCGCGCGCCCAGTCGTCGGTATCGCCCTCGTACAGGGCGAGCGCCTCGGCCGCAGTCTTGGGGAACTTCTCCGCGCCCCAAGCTGCTGCCACCAGTACCAGAATGCACAGCGCGGCGAAGGCAATGCAGGTGGTCAGGCGAATGCGCTTGTCCATACCTCTATTGTTGCGCATCGGGCCGGTTGGTCACACCTCTGGAGTGGGGTAGCGCACGCGGTGTGGCCGATGCTAGGTTGCCAACCTCCGCGACAGCGAAGTTAACTTGCCGCCAATGCCTCGAGGAGAGCGCCAGATGAGCGACAGACGCATTACCGCCAACGACTTCCCGAAGGAAGTCCTTACCCTGTTCGATCGCTACGTTCACGGCATCATCGATCGCCGTGCATTCCTCGCGGGCGCTGGCAAGTTCGCGGTCGGAAGCATGACGGCGCTGGCCATGCTCGACGGCCTGAGTCCCCGCTACGCGCAGGCGCAGCAGGTAGCGCCGGACGACGAGCGCATCCGCGCCCAGTACATCGAGTACTCGTCGCCCAACGGCGCCGGCAGCATGCGTGGCTACATGGTGCGACCGGCAAGCGAAGGCAAGAAGCCGGCGATTCTCGTCATTCACGAGAACCGCGGACTGAACCCCTATATCGAGGACGTCGTGCGCCGTTTCGCGGTGGCCGACTTTCTGGCGTTCGGCCCTGACGCGCTGTTCCCGCTCGGCGGCTACCCGGGCAACGACGACGATGGCCGCACCCTGCAGCGTCAGCGCGACCGCGACGAGATGCTCGAGGACTTCGTCGCCGCGGCCGAGCTCCTCATGTCCCATGAAGGCTCGACCGGCCGCGTAGGCGCTGTCGGATTTTGCTTCGGCGGAAGTGTCGTCAACTACCTCGCCACCCGCCTGCCCAACCTGGGGGCCGGCGTGCCGTTCTATGGATCTCAGCCTGACGCCGAGGACGTTGCCAAGATCGAGGCCCCGCTCTTGATCCAGTACGCCGGCCTGGACGAACGCGTCAACGCCGGCTGGCCGGCCTTCAAGGAAGCCCTCGACGCTCACGGCAAGACGTACACCATGCACATGTACGACAACGTCAACCACGGCTTCCACAACGACACCACGCCGCGCTAC
>JACZXM010000183.1 GCA_022571615.1 Acidobacteriota bacterium
TGTTCATCCAGCTGATGAAGCTCAAGAACACGCTGCGCTACATCGTGGGGGAGGATCAGATCACTCACCTGGGCGCCGATTATTATGAGTACTATCGGTAGGACCTAGCGGCCGGCGTTGGCCGCGGTGACCGCGGGGCGAGTCGGTAGCAGATCGATCCGGTAACGGACGATCTGGGAGTTGCCTGCGAATTCCTCCAGCCGGTAGATGTGGTCGCCGCGCGCCGCGTCCCAGCCCTGGAACGGGAGTGTGGCGTTGAGCAGTAGCTCGCCCTCGGGTGAATAGATATCGACCGGGAAGCTACGGCGAGACTTCGCTTGGCGAACGTACGGGAACACATACAGGCGGCCGTGTCCGTCCGCGGCGATGTTGCTGAGCGCCGGGAAGTAGTCCGGCCAGCCCTCGCTCTGGATGTTCGCGACATTGGTTCCCATCGCACGGCCGGCGCGACGGCTCCGCTCGAGCGACCGCTGGATCAGCTCCTCGGGGATCGGCTGCCGCAGCCACGGCACTCGCACCGCCCATAGCGCGCTTCCAGCGGCGTCAAACGCGATCACTTCGTAGGCGTCCGTTCCGCTGACGTAAACGCGGCCGCCACCGGCAGCGAAGGTGGGATCCGGCCACAGCGCGCGGGTCTCACGGTCAGCCGCCAATGCCTCAACCGTCGGTAGCTCGGCGATCCGGGCGATTTCTTCACCTTCCGATGAAAGGGCTGACACCGTCGTCGGCAGCGGTCCGAATTCCATGAAACGTGCGATTACGAGGTGGGGCTCCAAGCCGACGAGAGTGCTCATGTACCGGTCCATCTGACGGGCTCGCAGCCGCTCGCCGCTCAGGCTCCAGACGCTCAGGACGGGCGGAGTCAACAGCTCGGCCACGAACACCTCGTCTCCCGCGACCGCCAACGCTGATGGTACCTCTAACTTGTCCTCACCCGTGTCTCCCCAACGGGCCACGGCTTCGCCTTCCGCATCGAAGACGAGCACCTGCCCCGCGGCCATGTTCACCGTGTAGGTCCGGCCCGCATCATCGACACCCAGCCCGAGCCACAGCTCGGGCTCCTGGACCTCGGGAGCGATTGCAAGCTCACGCACCAGCGGAAGCCACACGCGTCGCAGATCGTCTGTGACCGGCGCAGCTTGCCGCAACGGAACGTCCGGGGGCGCCGGCAGGTTTGCCTCCAGGACTGCGGCGCTGCGACTCGGTGCACCGCTCCTGTCACTGCAAGCGCCGGCGATCATTCCCAGGAACAAACCCCAGGTGGCGACGAGCAGATACAGTCGTCCGTTCGTGATTCTCATCATATGGTCGACGACTCCCTGCGGGGGCGGGCTGATCTCAGGGTAGCCTTCGAGGTGCCGGGTCCGAAGCCAAAAGCGCCCCGCCGCGCTGGGCGCGGCGAGGCGCTATCGGTTCTTTGGTGCGGATTGTCCCTAGGGGCAAACCCGCCGGCATCCACTCCAGCAGGCGCTGACGTTGCCACCGTCCTGGATGCAGTAGGCAAGGCAGCTGCCGAGGCAGCCGTTGCCGCCCGCCTGGGCGGTGGTAGCGCTGAGCTGGATCATGCCGAGGATCGCCGCCGACGCGATCAGGACGACCGCAGCAATCCGCACAATTTTGCGGTTATTCATCCTCTGAGTCTCCGGGGAGGCTCCCCCTCAAGCGAGGGAGAGGATGGAGGATGGAACACTAGACCTCAGAGTTGTCGGGTCCCCCTTTCGGCACATCTGGTTGGGGAGGTAGGGTCGCGCGGCCTGAATGCTGCTCTAGCGTCCGCCGTCTGTGCCTGACAGCGGCGCCTCACAGCAGTTCGGGTCTCCGGCCGGCGACCGGGACAACAAGGTCGGGACATCGGTGGGTCCCGCCTGCACCACAGCAAGCAGGTCCTCGGTTTCCCTGCGGGTCAAAGCCCCAAGCCACACCCTCGACACCGTGCCACCTTCCCGCACCAGAACGGTGTAAGGGACGCTTTGCACATTCAGGTTGAGCGCGGCCAGCGGGCTCTCGAGAACCCAGAGCGGCCACTGAATCTCGTGGGCAGCCGCGTATTCGCGCGTCAGCGGTTCGTCATGCAGGGACACGCCGACAAACGGCATGCCACGATCTGCAGCGCGCGCGGCGATTTCGCCCCACGCGCGCAGCGTCTGCTCGCAGTACGGGCACGTGGTGGTGAGGAAAGCGACAACACCGCCCCCACCCACCAGCTCGCGTAGGACCCGCCGATCGCCATCGAGCCCTAGCAGCGGGGTGTCGCCGACGAGATCCCCGACCCCAAGCAGGTTCTGCGGCGGAGCCGAGGCGGCTCGAATCTCGCTCAACTGCCGCTTGAGGGCCCGATTCTCGGTAGCCAGGCTCCATAGCAAGAACGCTACACCGGCCGCTCCTACGAGCAGCAGCGTATTAGAGAGCCAATCCGGCACCAAGGGACGTTTCATCTCCCTTGACGCTCTTTCCAATCTTTTCACGATGATTCAAATCGTTTAGTTTCTTCAAATATCAGAGTCAATCTGTTCTTGATTATTGCATAGGTCAGATGATGTCAACAGAGTCCAGAAATGTTTAACAATTTTTAACTATGTAAATCAAATTAGATCAAGTGTATGCATAGTTATCCATATATTTTTCTACGTTTTAATATATTTTGATAGGTTTTAATATCTTGTACTGATGTTAACTGTTCTTACGCTACGCCTCTCGAGCCTCCGCGCCGCCGTGTCGTTGACCTCGGCCCCGGAGTAGGGGAACATTTGCCCCATCTGGTTGCGTCTCGTCTAGTGGAGAAAACCGCCTTGTCCGAATTTTTCCGATCCTCGTCGGCCATCGCCGTTGTGCTGATCGCCGCGCTTAGCGCCTGCGACTCTGTCGACCCGGGTCCAGCCTTCGCTGGCGACGCTCCGCTATCCGACCCGGTGGCACTCCGCTCCCCTGCCGGGCCCGGAAGCGGCGAACCAAGCCTGTACACGACAGCGGATGGCCGCGTGCACATGAGCTGGATCGAGCCCGATGGGGCGGGCCACGCGATCCGTTTCGCGACCCTCGGGGCCGACGGATGGACCTCTCCGCGCACGATCGCCGACAGCGCAACCTTCTTCGTGAACTGGGCCGATTTCCCCTCGATCATCGAGCTGGCCGATGGCGCGCTGGCCGCGCACTGGCTGCAGCGAAGACCCGGCGCGGACTCACCCTACGCCTACGATGTCGTGATCAGCCTGTCGGCCGACGGGGGCGAGCACTGGCAACCCGGGCTGACTCCCCACCGCGACGGCACCGCCGCCGAGCACGGCTTCGTTTCGATGTTGCCGGAGACCGACGGCGGCTTGACCGCGGTGTGGCTCGACGGCCGGAACGCCGCGATCGCCGAGCCTCGCCCGGCAGGTCCAGGCCCCGACATGACGCTCCGCAGCGCCCATGTCAGCGGCTCGGGCGGCATCACTCAGGAAGCGTTGCTCGACCCTCGCATCTGCGATTGCTGCCAGACCTCGGCCACCTTTGTGGGTGACACACTCCTGGTGGCCTACCGCGATCGTTCAGCCGAGGAGATTCGCGATATCTATACCGTGCGCCGCGACGCTCAGGGATGGCACAAACCGGTGCGAGTGGCTCAGGATAACTGGATGATTCCGGGCTGCCCGGTGAACGGCCCCGCCATCGCCGCGCTCGAGGACGCAGGTGCTGTCGCCTGGTTCTCTCTCGTAGGCGGAGCGCCGGAGGTCAAGGTGGCTTTCACCGACAACCAGGGTCGCTCCTTCGGTGAGCCGCTGCTGCTGGAGCGCGCCGACGGCGAGTGGGCCACGCTCGGCCGGGTCGATGCCGAGTGGATCGATGCCGAGAACGTGCTGGTGACCTGGTTGGCGGCCAAGGGCAAACGCGCGGAGATCCGGTACCGCACTGCCTCTCGGAGCGGCGAGCTGGGCCCGGTCCGGGTGTTGGCCGAGACCAACCCCAGCCGTTCCAGCGGGTTTCCACGCATCACCCGGGCCGGCTCAGATTTGATCTTCGCCTGGACCCTGCCGGGAGAGCCCGCCACGATCAAGATGGCGCGACTTACTCTCGCCGCCGTCCCGCGGCCCGCGCTTCGGTGACCTGGCGCAAGGCCGATACGACCGGCGTCATGCGGAACCGAACAGCCCCATGCCTTGTGCCCGTTCGAGTACCGCTAGCACTGAGAATACGCTGATGAAATGGAGCCCCGAATCGGAGCCGCTGATACGGCTTGCGGTGTTTTTTGGCGTGTTCCTGGTAATAACGCTGTGGGAGATCGCGGCTCCGTTCCGTGAGTTGAGCCTGCGCAAACCGCGTCGCTGGCTCCGCAACCTGAGCTTGGTGGCGCTCGACACGGTGCTTGTCCGGCTGGCGCTGCCGGCCGGTGCGGTCGGGATGGCGTGGCTCGCCGCCGATCACGGCTGGGGCGTGTTCGCGCTCCTGAACGCGCCGTACTGGGTCGCTGTCGTGGGGTCGGTGGTGCTGCTGGACCTGACCGTCTACCTACAGCACGTCATGTTCCACGCCGTCCCGGCGCTTTGGCACGTGCATATGGTCCACCACGCCGACCTGGATTTCGATGTCACCACTGGCACTCGTTTTCATCCCATCGAGATCCTGATGTCGATGGGGATCAAGCTCGCGGTCGTGGCGCTGCTAGGAGCACCTGCATCCGCAGTGCTGATCTTCGAGCTGCTGCTCAACGCCACCGCGATGTTCAATCACGGCAACGTTCATTTGCCTGAGTGGATCGACGGCCCGCTACGCTGGGTGATCGTGACCCCCGACATGCACCGCGTACACCACTCGGCCAAGCGCACCGAGTGCAACAGCAACTTCGGCTTCAACCTGTCATGGTGGGACCGCCTGCTGGGCACCTACATCCCCGAGCCGGCAGCTGGCCAAATGGGCATGACGCTCGGCGTGGGCCACGTTCGCGAGCCGCGCCAGACCTTGCCGTGGATGCTCGCCCTCCCCTTCCGCGCCGGCTCGGGCGGCTACCCTTTCGGTCGGCGCCGCCGCCACTCCCCGAAAGAACTCGCCAATGGGTCGGCGGAAGAATCGGATCCACGCCACCGTCCGACTCATGACGCGGCCGACAACCTGTAGCCTGGATGAGGGTGCCGGAACGACGCGCACCGTTGCCGGAGGGGTAGATCGTGAGCGAGCCACAGTGGTAGAGATCTTTAGCGCTGGATGCTACTCCGACCGAGCTCCAGACGAGGCCACAACCAACGGTGCAAGATGATCCGCGCGATCTTGAGCTCAGTGGCGCTCGTTGCGATCCTCCTGTGGCCCGTGAGCGCTGGGGCGCAGATCTTCGGTCGCGGTGCACGCACCGAGTTCATCTCAGGGTTCGGAATCCGCACCTTCGTCAGTTTTCTGGAAGCGAGCCATCTACTCCGCAACGGCCAGGAAGTTGAAGATCCACTGGGGCGTAGATTCAGCGTCAGGGTGACGCCGTTCGTTGTCGCGTACGGGCTGCTGCCGCGCGTCAGTTTGATCGCCATGTTCCCCATTGTCCGAAAGGAGCTGCGGCTCACAACTCCGACCGGCTCTGAGACCCTTGGTGGGGACACCGGGCTCGGCGACGCGACGCTGCTGGTGAAGTGGCGCTTTCTGAAACGAGACCGCGGCAGGGGCTCTTTCCAGCTTGCGGTCACGGCGGGCGTGAAGACACCCACCGGGCGTGATGATCTCCGCGACCGTAAAGGAAACCTACTGCCAGCGAGTCTGCAGCGCGGCTCGGGCTCCTGGGACCCGACGGCTGATCTCAACCTCACTTTCGTACCTCCGTCAGGGCGCGGCCGATGGATCTTCACCGCCAACGTCGGTGCCACGCTCAGCACCGCAGCCAACGGACTCGAGCAAGGTGACCGCCTGGGCTATGACGGCATGGTCAAGTACCGCATCTTCCCGGCCCGGTATCCCGGTCGCGATACGTTCCTGTTGCTGGAGCTCAACGGCCGGTGGCAAGGTCGCTCACGGACGCTCGGTGTCCCGATCGAGAGCTCGGGCGGCCACCTGCTATACCTATCTCCGGGGTTGCAGTTCCTTCTGCTGCCCAATCTCGTCCTCGAGGCTGGGGTGCAATTCCCCATTCGCCGCAGTCTCAACGGCACGCAGCTAGCGCCGGGAGTCAATGCACTGGCGGGCCTGCGGTACATCATCGTCCCTTGATCGCTGGCAGGCCGTGGTAGAGACCCACACCGCAAGGAGCAATCAAACATGCGCGCAACAAGCACACTGCCCAACGCCCTGATCATCGCGGCTGGCTTACTACTGGCCCTGGTAACGGCGCAGCCCGCGGCAGCCCAGGTTGTCAGGGTGGAGGTCGGCGTCGCCGGCATGACGTGAGGCCTGTGAGCCTACGGGATCAGCCGATCCCTACAGCGCCTGGAGGGCGTTGCCGACACCAAGGAAGACCTCGAGCGTGAGCTGATCACGGTCGTTCTGGACCCCGACGCCCGACTCGATCCCGCGCAGCTGCAGAAGGCGGTGCGCCGAGCCGACTTCACCCCGACCGGGGTCCGTGTGTGGC
>JACZXM010000184.1 GCA_022571615.1 Acidobacteriota bacterium
CAATCTTTGTCAGGCAGCTGCACGTCGCCTCGGAGGCTCGGGTCGAGGATCCTGGCCGGGATGACCTGGACCGACTCCAGGAGTCTATCCAATCGCTTCCTCTGATCGGGATCCGCCAGATTCCGCCGCGCCTCTTCGACGGCGTAGTCCGAAGTGACGAGCTCCGAGTTGGTCGCGCTCCAAAGCCTTTGCACGCCGGCGTTCTCCCGGTACGCGGCAGAAAACAGGACGTTGGCATCAAGAAAGAGACGATCCACGAATCAGTCGTCTCCCGGACGATGGTGCGGGATCTTCGTAGGATCCAATCCCATCGTGCGCACCGCGTCCAAGGCGTGTTTATAGTCCTCGGCATCGACTGCGTTGGAGAGAAGGAACTCGGCCTTCCGCTCGGAGTCGTACATTTCCAGGGGCACCGTGACAGCCGGACGAATCAGGATTCCTTCCGCAGTCTCCTCAACGATCACCTCAGAGCCTTCTTGAATTCCGAAGATCCGCCTGAGTCTTGCCGGAATTACAAACGTGCCTCGCTTGCCAATTCGGCTCGATTCTGAGACAGCCATAATCAACCTCCTTTCTTCTGAATATCAGATATACTGACATACTGAGTCAAGGAAAATGGTTCCGTTCGGCACGTCGGGTCGGATAGCTTCTCGAGCCGTTGTAGTCACCGGTAGATGTTCTTGCGGTACCCCACGGCCAACACGAGCACCACGACACGGGCATCCTCGATGCGACAGATCAATCGCAGCGCACCGACGCGGTACCTCCAGAGACCCAGACTCTCACCGCTGAGCGGCCGCCCGAACCGGCGCGGATCCTGATCGGTTGCGACGCGCTCGCGAAGAAAACTCAGCAACCGCCGCTGCGCATCGCGATCCAGATTGCGCAATTCCTTCACGGCGCGGCGGTCGAGCTCAACCGTCCAGGTCAAGCTCGCGTTCCAGATCGTCCAGGCTCACGCGCGGCGCAGGATTCTCGAGCCGGGCGAGCGCCAGGTAGCGATCCTCCATGTCCTCGAGCTGAGCGAGAATCGCTTCTCGCACGTAGTAGCTCTTGGTGCGGCCGGTACGCGTCGCGAGCTCCTGCAGGCGTTGCTCGATTTCGGGATCCAGGCGGACGGAAAGCATCTGTTCATGACCTCTGTCATACAAAGATGACATATGTGACGCCTTCCCTGCAAGATCTCCAGGCACGCGATTCGGCTTTCACCCGATTAGACGGCCACGCTTCGACGCGCTGGGGTGATCTCGTCCAGGACCTCACGCGCTGGCGCCACGGGTAGCGCCTCGCTTGCCCCTGCACCCGGCACCGTGGCACCATGCGTGCGCGCATCGTCCTGCCCTGGACAGGCAGCCGAGATCGAGTTGCAACGGCAGCAGCCGCGACGCTGCCACGGCGGAGATGGGACGACGCCGGGCCCTGTGCGGTGCAGACCTGCGAACCCCGTCAGACCCGGAAGGGAGCAGCGCTAAGCAGGAAACTGCAGGTGCCGCAGGTCAACCCGGCGTTCGTCTCTGTTTTCCGGCAAACAGGCTGTAACGGCAACAGCACTATGCCATATCAAATGATATTTATCCTTATTTTCCGATACTACGATGGATAAACCCGCCTACCAGGTCCTGGCCCGCAAGTGGCGGCCGCAGCATTTTGACGCGGTCGTGGGCCAAAAGCACGTGGTGCAGACGCTCGCCAATGCCTTGGATCAGGGGCGCATCGCACACGCGTACTGTTTTTCCGGTATTCGCGGTGTCGGCAAGACCACCATTGCGCGGCTGCTCGCCAAGGGGCTCAACTGCCGCGCCGTGCAACAGCCAACCTCCAAGCCCTGCGGTCAGTGCGAATCGTGCCTGGAGATCGAGCAAAGCCGCTCGCTCGACGTGGTGGAGTTGGACGCCGCCTCGCAGAGCGGCGTCGAGAACATCCGCGAGCTCACCGAGGTCACCCGCTACGCGCCGTCGCGGGACCGATATCGTGTGTTCATCATCGACGAGGCGCACATGCTCTCGCCAGCGGCGTTCAACGCTCTGCTCAAGACGCTCGAGGAGCCTCCCGCCCACGTGGTGTTCGTGCTCGCCACCACCGAGGCCACCAAGATCCTGCCCACGGTGCTGTCGCGCTGCCAGCACTACCAGTTCGGGCGCATCAGCCAGCGCGACATCAGCGGTCATCTGGCGCGCATGGCAAGGGCCGAGAACATCACCATCTCCGATGATGGGCTGGCGCTGATTGCCACTGCCGCCGACGGCTCGTTGCGCGACGCCCAGAGCCTGCTCGATAAGTTGATCGCGTTTGCCGGCGACCAGATCGACGAGCAGACGGTCATCGACCTGCTCGGGCTGATCGACCGGGTGCTGCTGCTGCGGGTCACCGATCTGATCGTGGCCCAGGATCTTGCCGGTGTGCTCGGGTTCGTCAACGAGATGGTCGAATCCGGGGTCGACCTGCACCAGTTCACCATCGACCTGCTCGGGCATGTGCGCAACCTGCTGATCGTTCGAACGGTCAAGGATCCGGGCGAGATTCTCCACTTGCCCGACAGCGACGTCGCCCGACTCGCGCAGCAGGCCAAGGGCTTCGAGGTCGACGACCTGGATCGCGCGTTCTCTCTGATCGCGGCCAACGAGTATCGGATCAAGACCGCCGCCCAACCCCGCTACCACCTCGAGGTCGTCCTCTCGCGGTTGGCGCGAATGCCCAAACTCGAGCCGATCGAGAAGCTCATCGCTGCCTTCGGCGGCGAGGGACCCGAGCCGGTATCCGGAGGCAGGGCAGGACAGCGACCTACCAGCACTGGAGAATCGGAGAGTGCCGCGATCCCGCAAGCGGCACCCGCGCCAGCGCAGCCAGTGACGCCCGAACTTCCGCAGGAAGCGGCGCCCGCACCGACGCAGGAGGCGGTGACCGAACCACCGCCGGAAATGACGCCCGCGCCGCGCGAGCAGAAAGCAGCCGAGCCCCAGCGGACCGTTCCGGAGCGCGCCCCGGCATCCGGCCTGCTGCGAAATATCCAGGAGCAAGTCGACGAGCTCAACCCGTTGATCGGCCCGATCCTCGGGCGCACGAGCGCTATCTCGCTTTCGGGCGAGACGATCGTGTTCCAGTTTCCCGCCAGCGCCAACCTCTTCGCCGAGCGGGTCAGCGACCCCGAGGCACTGGAACTGCTAAGCACCGCGGCCGAAGCCGTCCTCGGGCGCCGGGTTATCGCCCGGGTCGAGATCGACCCGCAGGCCACGCGCGGAGTGCCGACAACCGAGCCTACGACCCCCGTCTCGGTCTCCGACGAACCGCCGGTGCCCTCGGCGGGGACGGCGCAGCCGTCACCTGGCGCCGCTCACCAGCCTGACGCTGCCGTTGAGCCGGCTCAGAGTCCGGTTTCGGAGCCGGCGTCGGAACCATCCTCCCTCAGGCAGCGCGCCGAGAACGAGCCGCTGGTGCAGGAATTCGTGAAAGCCCTCAAAGGGCAGATCACCTCGGTCGAGGAGCTATGACGCGATGATGGACATGAAGAAGATGATGCGTGAGGCGGCGGCGATGCAGGAGAATCTGCAGCGCGAGCTGGGCAAGATACGCATCGAGGCTTCCGCGGGCGGAGGCGTCGTCACCGCGACCCTCAACGGCCAGAAGGATCTGCTGGCGCTGCAGATCGATCCCGCTGCCGTGGACCCGGAGGATGTCGAGATGCTCCAGGATCTGGTGGTCGCGGCGGTCAACGAAGCTTCCCGCCGGGTTGACGAAGCGGTACAGCAGAAGGTGGGTGGGATGATCCCCGGAGGCATGGGCGCGCTCGGCGGCCTGCTCGGTTGACGGCGACGTGAGCTACACCGAATCCGGTCCCGTCGCCGACCTCATCGAGCGCCTCCAGCGACTGCCGACCATCGGTCGCAAGACCGCCTCGCGGCTGGCCTTCTACCTGCTCAAGGCTCCCCCTGCCGAGGCCCGAGAGCTGGCCGACGCCATCCGGCAGGTGCGCGACAAGATCAAGCGGTGTAACCGCTGCAACCTGCTCACCGATCAGGACCCGTGCTATCTGTGCGCCGATCCCAATCGCGACGAGGCGCTCTTGTGCATCGTCGAGGAGGGTCACGATGTGGCCGCGATCGAGCGCACCAGCCACTACCGCGGACGCTACCACGTGCTGGGAGGGTCGCTCTCACCGCTGGATGGAATCGGTCCCGACGAGCTGAACCTCGACGAGCTCGAGCGTCGCGTTCGCGACGGCAACGTGCGTGAGGTCATCGTCGCCACCAACCCGACGGTGGAAGGTGAGGCGACCGCTGCCTACCTGGCTCGACTGCTCAAGCCGACCGGTGCCAAGGTCACCCGCATCGCCTCCGGCATCCCGGTCGGCGGCGACATCGAGTACGCCGACGAGGTCACTATGTCGCGAGCCCTCGAGGGCCGGCGCGAGCTCTGAGTCGGGCGAGCCCGGGCGACGACCGGAACTGCCGCCCTGGGTGCCGGGCGCCGCATGACCGGCGGTGAGATGGAAACCAATGCGGGGTTTGTGTCGTCTAACCCTTTGAAACCCTCGGGCGCACGCGAGCCACGCTCACGGACTGAGCGTTGGGGCGCGGCAAGATCGCCCTGGATGCTGAACGGACAGAGGCATGGCCAGCCTGAAACTCGCGCTTCGTACGCTCACCAAGACACCCTTCATCACCGCGGTTGCGATCCTCTCGCTGGCGCTCGGTGTCGGCGCCAACTCGGCCATCTTCTCGCTCTTTGATCGGATACTGCTTCAGGCCCTGCCGGTGCAGGAGCCGAATCGGTTGGTCAACCTGGCGGCCCCGGGACCGAAGCCCGGAACGACATCGTGCAACCAGGCAGGCGACTGCAACGCTGTCTTTAGCTACCCGATGTTCCGGGATTTGCAGCAGGCTCAGACAGGGTTCTCGGGGGTCGCGGCGCACCGGGCCTTTGGCGCCAACCTCGCTCGCGCCGGCCAAACCGTGAGCGGTCGGGGGTTGTTGGTGTCGGGCTCCTACTTCCCGCTGCTCGGCGTACAGCCGGCGCTGGGGCGGCTGCTCGGTCCCGCCGACGACAAGAACATCGGTGAGCACTTCGTCGCCGTGCTCAGCTATGGGTACTGGGAGAACCGGCTCGGGTCCGACTCGTCGGTGCTCAACGATACGATCGTGGTCAACGGGCATCCGATGACCATCGTCGGCGTCGCAGCGCGCGGGTTCGAGGGGACGACGCTTGGCAGCCAGCCCGATGTGTTCGTGCCGATCACGATGCGCACCGTCATGTCACCGTGGTTCGACGGCTTCGACAACCGGCTCAACTATTGGGCGTACGTGTTCGCGCGCCTGAAGCCGCGGGTGACCCTGGGACACGCGGGCTCGGAGATCAACACCCTCTACCACGCGATCATCAACGACATCGAGGCGCCGTTGCAGGAAGGCATGAGTGAGGCGACGATGGGGCGGTTCCGAGCCCGGGAAATCACCGTTGAACGAGGCCAGCGAGGCCAGAGCTCGCTGCACCGGGAGGCTCAAACGCCCCTGCTCTTGCTGCTCGTTATCACCGCCATCGTGCTCCTGATCGCCTGCGGCAACGTCGCCAACCTGCTGCTGGCGCGTGGTGCGACCCGCCACCAGGAAATGGCGATTCGGGGATCGCTCGGCGCCAGCCGTCGCCATCTGCTGGCGCAACTGCTAACCGAGTCATGCTTGCTGTCGCTACTCGGTGGGCTCGCCAGCCTGCTGGTGGCCCGCTGGACGCTCGGGTTGATCGCGTCGGTCATGCCCGCCGAGGTGGCCGGTCTGGTCTCGGTACACCTCGATGCCCGGATGTTGCTGTTCGCGGCGGCGGTCTCGCTCGGCACCGGCGTCATCTTCGGACTGTACCCGGCGCTGCACGCCACCCGGCAGGACCTGGTGACGACCTTGAAGGCGAACTCCGGGCAGCCCTCGGGCGCGCGAGCGGCGGCTCGCTTTCGCACCTCGCTGGTGGTCGTACAGCTGGCGCTCTCGACTGCGTTGCTGGTGGGCGCGGGTTTGTTCATCAAGAGCCTGGTGAACGTAAGCCGCATCGACCTCGGTCTGCAGACCGCCGACATCGTCACCTTCGGCATCTCGCCTCAGCTCAACGGCTACGAGCCCGAGCGCAGCCTGGCCTTGTTTGAGAGCGCCGAGGAGCAACTCGCGGCGATCCCGGGGGTAGCCGGGGTCTCGGCAGCGGCGGTCCCCATTCTCCAGGGCAACAGCTGGGGCAACAGTGTGTCGGTCGAAGGGTTCGAGTCGGGCCCGGACGTGGACGCCAACTCACGCTTCAACGAGATCGGTCCGGCCTACTTCCGCACGCTGGGGATCCCGCTGCTGGCGGGGCGCGAGTTCAGCCCGGCAGATGCTGCGGACGGGCCCCGGGTTGCCATCATCAACGAGGCGTTCGCGGTGAAGTTCGGCCTCGACGCTCGCCGAGCGGTCGGCAAGAGGATGGCGATCGGAGGCGGGGTTGAAGAACTGGACATCGAGATCGTGGGAGTCGTT
>JACZXM010000185.1 GCA_022571615.1 Acidobacteriota bacterium
TCGGGAGAACTGCATGCGCTGGGGAGAACGGGCGGCCCTACTCCAAGCTCGTGCTACTAGCCGGGTGGCTCTCGAGCGGGACCTAGAAAGGTCCTCCGGCGCTGAGAACGACGGTGAGGTCGTCAGCGCCTGTTACCCAACCGAAAACCCCATCACCATCGAGGTCGTTCATCGGTTGGTTGAACACGGTGTCGACGCCGAGATCGGGACCGGACGAATAGCAGACCACCGCACTCGTGAACAGGTCCGCCTCATCGAGGTCGCCGGGCCGGTACAGAGCGAACACGTTGGCCATGTATCGGTTCCCCCAGGGATCGGGGGTGAAGGAATCCAGGTACGGGCCGCGCCACCCGAAGAACGCACCCACGCCGTTGCGCCCGCCGTCCTCGAGGACGTTCTTGTACCGGTTGTCGTACGCGCGAGCACCTAGCGGATTGTTCTCCTGGAGATGGTGTTCGAAGGTATCGACAGTGAACTCCACCGGTACAGAGGCGCTGTCGGTCCTCTCCGTGAAAGTCTCGAAAAGCCCTTGTTGCCAATGGCTCCAGGACACCACACCGCCCTTGGGAATGGCGCCCGGGCCGACCAACAGGCCGATGGGCTCCTGACGCCGCCGGGGCTGTCCGTAGAACGCGCCGAGCATGACCTCGTCGAGCAGCTTCTTCATGACCGAGCACACAGCGCCGAGATCCTCTTTGACCTTGACGTACCGTGATAGTCGATTGAAGCCGCCAAGCTGCGGCAACATGATGGTGCTCAGCGTCACCAACACCATGAGGATGATTGTGACCTCGACGAGAGTGAAGCCTCGTTGGTCGTCGCTACGTCGCATCATGGGGTCTCCCTGTCTCACGGTCGAGCAGCTCGCCTTGCGCGAACTGGTACGGGCGCGCGTGATCTGGAACGCATCGTAGTTGGCTCGCGGCATCCCACCAACGAATCCAGGACACGCCTGGACGTCCTTGCCGTTGGGTTGGGCCGAGATTCGATGGCGGCTCGTCATCTCGTGCCATGCGTCGCCGACAGTCGCCGGTGCATCGCAGGTCTCCTCAAGGACTCGCGCTGCCCGACAGCACCGGCCAGGCCCGGCCCCGAAACGAGAAGGGCGAGGCGCGTCCGCCTCGCCCTCCGGAGAACCGGCACCTCTGGTCGCGCGGTCGTGAGGCCGGTTCCCCTGCTCCCTGCTCTTGCCTCCGTCACATCGGCCCTCCGGCATTCAGCAGGGTGGTGAAATCGTCGTCGCCGGTCGTCCAACCGACCGGCTGGTTGAAGTCGGTGTCGACCGCCGCGTCGGGTCCGGTGCTGTAGCAAACCACCGCCGAAGCGTACCGGTCGCGTGCGCCCGCGCCTGGCGGGTTGTAGAGCGCGAATACGTTGGCCATGTAGCGATTGCCCCACGGGTCGGGCGCCAGCTCGTCGATGTATGGACCACGCCAGGCGAACAGGCTGTGGAATCCGCGCTCCATGTCCAGCGGGCTACGCCAACGATGATCGCCATCATCAAGCGGGGTATTGCTGATCAGATGATTGCCGAGCGTGTCGACCCAGAACCAGGGCTCGAGGTTGCCACCGTCGGTTTGGACTCCGAACTCGTCCGCAAACGGCAGCCGCCAAAGCTCTCCGTCCGTTGCCGAGCCTTGCATCGGGATGTCGCCGTTACCAACCAGCAGGCCGACCGGGAGATTGCGGTCGGGATGGTGATCGGGGCCGGCATCGATATAGAAGGTGCCCTCGCCCACGTCGTCGAGCATTGCCTTGAGGACCGAGCAGATCGCCCCCAGGTCCTCCTTGACGCGAACGAAGCGCGCGAGCCGATTGAAGTTGCCCATCTGCGGCAACATGATGGTGCTGAGGATGGTCAGCACCATGAGGATGATCGTGACCTCGACGAGGGTGAACCCTCGTTCGGCGACCGTGAGTAGCTTCATGATTGGGCCTCCCTGTTCGGCTGCGCCTCCCGTGGGAGCCACGCTCATCGGCTCCCGGTACCCCGGCCGACCAAGACCACCGGGTACCCGGTACGGCACAGGACCGCGCTATCGGGTTGTGCCCAATGTAGTGGCCTTATAGCTACAGGACAACGAAATTGGGTCGCCGCTGGACGCTCCTGTCACGCCCAAGAGGCCGGCGTTCAGAGGCCGCTGACAACTTGCGGCAGGGGGCGCCAGCAGGCGAACGATCTTGCCGGAGCATCGATCCGAGGGCCGGTGGCTAGCTCACCCATCCAGATGCGGACAGCTGGCCACAGGACGGGGCGCGAGAGGCCGCACGGGGACAACACCGGCCGGTGGTGAGTCTCAGGCCGAGCGCTCTCCCTTAACCAGCCTGAGCCGGACCCCGCTATCGCGCCCGTGCCGCTGAAGCCAGTACGAGACGTCCTTCTCCCGAAAACGCCAATGACCGCCTACGTTGACGTAGGGTAGCCGTCCCTGGATGACCTCGCGCACGATCGTATCTCGGGTCAGGCCAAGTCGATCTGCCAGGGTCGCTACCGTCTCCACGCGAAGACTGCTGCTCACGTGAAAACCTCCACGAAATGAGTTTGGCCCAGGCTTGGCCACTTGCGAAGAGAGTAAGGGGTGGCCTGACCCGTTTCAACGCGATGTGGCCGCTTCTGGCCGCTCCTGTCCACGGCTTTTGCGCCTACCCGCTCGCCAGCGGGCCGCGGTGGAGGTTGGATCCCGGCAACCAGAGCTTCGCAGCCCCGTGGCACAAGCGGCGGGGGCTGCCTGCTAGAGGGTGCCGGGCTCAGCGCGCTCGGTGAGCTCCTCGTCGTCGGCCTGGAGACGGGAGCGATGCCCGCTCAGCAGCGCCAGCCGCGGCAACGAGCCGACGCGCTGGAGCCAGATTTGCACGTCGCGCTCGCGAAAGCGCCAGTGCCCCGCGATGCTCACGTACGGCAGCCGCGAGCGCATGACCTCGCGCACGATCGTGCGGCGAGGCAGGCCCATGCGGGCGGCGAGGGTCTCAACTGTCTCGAGCGGTGGTTTGCTCATCGCGCCTAGCCGAGGAGTTGGGTTTAGTCAGCACGCCAAGCATGTACACACTCGTCGCTACCTGCAACCGGTGGAGTCAATCGCTGGCCGCGCTTGTCCTTCGCTTCCAACACAACCCTGCCGAAAGTTGGCCATGAATGGCCAATCGCCGCCGTAACCGCGGGCGCGCGGACAAAAAAAGGCGGCGGCCGGCTGGTGCGAAGCCGATCGCCGCAGGCTCTTAGGCGTTTGCTAGCCTGCATTTCTCAACGGGGTGCGTAGCGAGGGGCGGAAAGGGGCGTGGAACCAAGGCGCGCGAGGCAGGGCCCCGCAGGCGTACTCTCACAGTACGTCGAGGAGCCCGACCGAGTGCAACGCCGTAGACGCGCCGCTTTCCGCCCCCGTAGTAGCACCGCGGTGAGAAATGCAGGCTAACGAACCGCGAAGCGGCTCCGTCCTCCTTGGATGATCCTGAACTGCGAGCGCTGCGTGCGATTTCTCAGGTACGACTCGACATCATGGCGTCGATACCGACGTCGGCCGCCGACCATCACATAGGTGAGGCGGCCACGCGCCACCTCGCGCTGCACCGTGCGCGCGCTCACCTGCAGATAGTGGGCCAACGAGTAGGTCGTAAACAGTGCTTCGTCCGCCATGCTCTCCTTGGCCCTTCTCGGAGCTGCTGCTTCGATTCTGTCGCTACCGACAGTCAACCTATCGCTCATCTCCGTTCCCCTGCAATCGCCCTCATCCGGAGCTGGCCTAAGCTGACCGCAGCCGTCGGGTCTCTGTACAAGTAGCCGGCCAGGAGCGGCCGGATGCGCCCCAGGATTGGCTGCGCGCAGGCGCCCTGTAGCAGGCCGGCACTCATTGGATCCGTGCGCTGATATCGAGCGGGCTGGCGGCAGCGTTGCCGATCAGCTGCTGCGTCGCGCTCGGATAGAGCGTATCGATGATCCCGTCCGGGCCCGCCGACAGGGCCCACACCGCGCGCTTCTCCTGCACGCCGTCGGCTTCCACCGCTCCGGTCATGACCGACAGGAACTCGACGTTGATGACGTAGCGGTTCCCCCATGGATCCGATTGCAGATCGGAACTGGTATAGGGCCCGTTCCACCCCGAGCCGCTGACCGTCGTCTTGAGCGGATAGCCCGAGAGCCCGAACGAAGGGCGATTATTGATCAGCTGGTTGGAGATCAGATCGACCTCCCCTGGCGTTACCAGGGCCCAGCCCTCGGCTCCCGCCTGCGCCCCGCTGACGGCTCCGGGCGATACCAGGAGCCGGATCCTGCGTGACCGGTCTCCGTCGGTGTACTGCGGAAAGAACCCGTTGTCACGGAAGAACTCCTCCACCGCGGCCCCCAGGACCTCGACATCGGAGCGCGCGCGCGCCAGTCGCGACTGGTTCAGGAAGTTGATGATCGACGGCGCCAGCACCAGCCCCAGGATCGCGATCACCGCCAAGATGATGGTGATCTCCAGCAGGGTGAAGCCGACCTCGCCGGCCGCACGGCGGCGCCGTGTGATCATCGACTGCCTCCCGCGATCACGCGAATCAGGTCATCGTCTCCCGGCGCCACCCCGTCGATCTCGTAGAGCGTGTCGATCTCCTCGTCGGGGCCGGCAGAAAGAATGAACACGTCTTGGACGTAGCCGGCAAAATCGGAGCCATCGCTGGCGCTCACCGCGTCTAGGAAGCGCACGTTGACCGCGTATCGGTTGCCCCACGGATCGGATCGTACCGGGGCAGAAACATACGGTCCTCTCCAGGCGAATCGGGCGTTGGAGCCCTGCTGGCTGTCGAAGGCAACGTGCGTCGCCGGCGCCCCGGTGAACAGATCCAGCGGCGTCCGGTAGCGCGCGGATGGATCCTCGCCCGGGGTGTTCTGGACCAGGTGATTGGCCATGGTATCGACGATACGGCCATCCACCGACCGCCTCCATTGCCACACCTCGGAGCCGCCATCCGGCGTGTCTCCGTCGCTGATCAACATCCCGACGACCCAGAACGGTTCTGGGTCGGAGGGGTCGGAGGGGTTGCCGTCGGTGGTCTGCCGATTGCCGTTGCCAGGGTGGCGAAACGCGCCCTCTCCGGTGTCCTCGAGGAAGCGCCAAACAGCAGCCTGGATTGCGACGAGATCGCTCCGAGCTCGCGCCAGTCGGGCGTCGCGCAGGTAGTTGCCCATTCCTGGTAGCAAGGTCAGGCTCAGCACCGCGAGCACCGTCAGGATGATGGAGACCTCGACCAGGGTAAAACCGCGCGCCGATCGAGGGCACGGCCCGCGGACCTTCGCCGTGGCTTCATCCCGGTCAAGACCGGTGCCGTTTGTCAGCATCTCAGAGCTCACAGGGTCCCTTTAGCGCAGCGATCCGTAGGCCACGGGGTAAGCGATGTCGTCGTCGCCGAGGATGAACCCGCTAGCTGACTCGAACGGCGTGTCGATCTCCTCATCCGGCCCCGCCGACAGCACGATGATGGGGCGAATGAAACCGCTGGAGTCCTGCAATTGCGGCATCGTGAACCACAGCACGTTGGCCATGTATCGGTTGCCCCACGGATCCGGGCGCACGGCATCCAGATACGGCCCGCGCCATGCGAACTCGGAGTTGAATCCCTGCCCGCTGATAGGGTCGAATTGCAAGCCACCGCCGATGCCGGAGCTGAAGTCGCCGGCGGCCATGTCGGCCGGGGTCCGATAGCGCGCGGAAGATCCGCCGACCGCTCCATGATGATCGATATCCGCCGGATGATTCTGGATCAGATGGTTGGCGAAGGTGTCGACGATTCCGGCGCGGATCCCGGCGTTGTTAAAATCGGTCACGCTTTCGGTAACCTCGTCCCCTAGGGCATGACGCCAGTTCTCGACCCAGGAGCCACCATCGGGCGTGTCCCCGTCGCCAATCAGCAGGCCGATGGGCGGTTGCTCGGCGCTCTCATCGATCCGCTCCGGCGTCCGCCACCGGCCCTGGGGCTCGAGATACAGCGAGCTCTCGCCGGTGTCCTTGAGCAGCTGCATGATCGCCACCCCGATCGATGCCACGTCCTCGCGCGCTCGCGCGAATCGCGCATCGCGCAAGAACACGCCGATCTGCGGCAGCAGGATCCCCGACAGAATCGCCAGCACCATGATGATGATCGAGACCTCGACCAGCGTGAACCCGACATCCGAGCGCTGCTGTCCCGGAGTGGGACCGCCGCGGCCTGGATGATTCCCATGCTTTCTCATTGCTGCCTCCCTGCGCCAAAGTTGCTTTCCCTGTGAGTCATCTCGACCCTCTTCATCGCCCTGCCGAGAACAACAGCGCGACGTCGTCGTCACCGGACACGAACCCGTCCATGGAGAACTCCGAGTCGACCTCCTGGTCCGGACCGGCGGACAGAATGACAACGTCCTCGCCGTCCGAGCTCGCCAGTAAGGCCGTGTTGATCATGTAGCGGTTACCCCAGGGGTCACCGCCCCCGACATTCAAGTACGCCCCGCGCCAGGCACGGACGCTTTCGAGCACCTCGT
>JACZXM010000186.1 GCA_022571615.1 Acidobacteriota bacterium
CTCGTAGGGATCCGCGCCGGCGACATAGAGCAGCAGATCCGGACGGTGCCGCTCGAGCAACGGCAACAGCCCGCGACGCAGCGCGGCCAGGTAGTCATGATCGCCGCATCCCGCGTGCAGCCCGACGTCCACGTCGCTCGGTGGTTTGACCGCCGGGTAGATGTCCTGCTGGTGGATCGAGAATGTTGCCACCGTATCATCGGCTGCGAAGATGGCGGCGGTTCCGTTACCGTGGTGCAGATCGCAATCCGCCACCAGGGCTCGTTGGATCCTGCCATCGGCCTGCATCGCCCGAACCGCGCAGGCCGGATCGTTGAAGACACAGAACCCTTCCCCGTGGTCGGGGAAGGCGTGGTGGAAGCCACCTCCGATGTGAATCCCAACCCCATGGTCGATTGCCAGGCGCGCCGCCATGATGCTGCCCTGCACGCAGCGGCTAGCAGAGTCGAATACCTCCGGCGACCACGGTAGCTCCAGTTGCAGAATCTCCCGCGGGCTGAGGGTTCCGGCGCGACACCTGCGGTAGTACTCGGAGGTATGCACGCGCACGATGTCGCTCTCGGCGGCCGGCGGCGGGGCGAGGAAGTTCTCCCGTCGGGCACCGTCCTCGGCAATCAGGCGATCCACCACGAGGCGGTACTTGCGGGTCGGGAACACGTGCGCACCGATGTCCACCTCGTAGCAGGGTGAGGTCACATAGCGCGGCATGGGAAGGATTATAGGCACCTGGCAAGGTAACGCGACCGCCCGTCGCAAGCCCTTGGACCGACGTTACTTCCGCCACCGCGAGCTTGCCAGCCAGGGGGGGGGCCTCGGTATCCTTGGTCGCGCAGGGGCGGGAATAGCTCAGCTGGTAGAGCGCAACGTTGCCAACGTTGAGGTCGCGGGTTCGAATCCCGTTTCCCGCTCCATTTCTTTTTGCCTGGAGGTGCCATCCCGCACCGGGAAGGGTACGACCGGGCTCGCGGTATTACTTGAGGCGGCGTAGCCAAGTGGTAAGGCAGCGGTCTGCAAAACCGTCTACCCGAGTTCGATTCTCGGCGCCGCCTCCTTCGTTCTGCCGGTGGGAATCGCCGCTGCGGCGGGGTGGAAAGGACTCCTGCATGAGATTCGTGCCGTTTCCGCGTCTCGTTTGCCAACTGGCGGCCGTCGCCAGCCTGCTCGTCACAGCCCTGATTTGGTCCGGCACCGCCGCGCCGGCCCTGGCTCAGGGCGGCACCGATATCGAGGCGCTGAGGGCTTCGCGCGGACCGTTCGACGCCGCGATCCCAACGCCTGAATCGGTCTTTGGCTTTTATCCTGGAGCCGACTTCCAACTCGCCGATTGGCCGTCGATTCTGCAGTACCTACAGACGCTCGATGCCGCTTCCGATCGCATGGTCCTGGAGGAAATCGGACACACGGCCGAGGGCCAGCCCATGGTACTGGCGATCATCTCGTCGCCGGAAAACCTGGCTCGCCGCGAACGCTACCGCGCCATTGCCGAACGGTTGGCGCGCGCACGGGGCGTCGATGAGTCTGAGGCGCGCCAACTCGCGAGCGAAGGCAAGGCGGTGATCTGGATCGACTCCGGCATGCACGCTACCGAGGTCGCCCACGGGCAGCACGCCCCCGAGCTGGCCTACGTGATGGTGGCCGGTGAGAGCCCCGAGCTGCAGCGTATCCGTGACGACGTGATCCTGCTGTTGATGCCGAACATGAATCCCGACGGGCTCAACATCGTGGTGGACTGGTACCGCAGCAACCTCGGGACCCCGTTCGAGACCGCCTCCTTGCCCGTCCTGTACCAGAAGTACGCCGGTCACGACAACAACCGCGACTGGTACATGATCACGCAGGCCGAGACCCGCGCGGTGGCGCGGCAGCTGTACCACACCTGGTACCCCCAGGTGGTCTACAACCACCATCAGACAGCGCCGTTTCCAGCACGAATCTTCGTGCCGCCGTTCGACGACCCTTCCAATCCCAACATACCGCCGTTGGTGGTGCGCGGCATCGCGCGTGTCGGCAACGCGATCACCACGCGGCTCGAGAGCGAAGGCAAGTCCGGCGCGGTATCACGAGTCGGCTTCACCGCCTGGTGGAACGGCGGGATGCGCACCGCACCCTACTTCCACAACATGGTGGGAATCCTCACCGAGACGGCGCTGTTTCGTTACGCGACGCCGAATTTCTACCCGCCGGGCACGTTGCCCGAGAGCTTCCGCGACGGTACCTCGGCTCGTGCCCCCAGCATCAATTACCCCATGCCCTGGCCCGGTGGTTGGTGGCGCCTGCGCGATCCGATCGAGTACATGCTGACCGCCTCGATCGCAACGCTCGACGTCGGTTCTCGATACCGCGAGGATTGGCTGCTCAACATCTGGCGCATGGGTCAGGCTGCGATCGCGAGCGGCCGCGCCGGCACGCCGGCAGCGTGGGTCATTCCGCCGACGCAGCGTGATCCTTCCGCCGCGGCAGCTCTGGTCAACGTCCTGCTCCGGGGCGGGCTGGAGGTGTACCGCGCTGGCTCGGAGCTCTCCGGCGACGGTTCGACCTACCCGGCGGGTACCTATGTCGTCCCTGCGGCCCAGGCGTTTCGTGCTCACGCGATGGACATGCTCGAGCCGCAGTCGTACCCAGACCGTCGGCTCTATCCGGGCGGCCCGCCCGAACCGCCGTACGACCTGTCCGGGTGGACGCTGCCGCTGCAGATGGGGGTCGAGGTCGATCGCATCGAGGCGCCATTCGATGCATCCCTCGAAAAGCTCGTTGCTCCCGTGCGAGCGCCTTTTGGAGTGGAAGGGGAGGGCAGGACCTTCCTGCTTGATCCGCGTAGCAACGCGAGCGTGCGGGCGGTGAACCGATTGCTGGCCGCGGGTGCGGATGTGTACTGGAGCGCGGGACCCGCTTCGATCGGCGGAGACACCGTGCCAGCCGGCGCGATCGTGGTTTCCCTGGGGGCCGACTCGACGGTCGATCTGAAGCAGCTCGCCGAGGAAGAACAGGTCATCGTTCGCAGTACCCAGCGCCGACCGCGTGGCAGCGGTTGGCGTCTTCGCACGCCGCGCGTGGGTCTGTACGAGCCTTGGGTGGCGAGCATGGACGCTGGCTGGACGCGTTTTGTTCTCGAGCAATACGGATTCGAGTTCCGGGTCGTCCGAGATGCCGAGATGAGAAAGGGGAGCCTGGGAGAGCGGTACGACGCCATCATCCTGCCGTCAACGAGAGCCGAAGCTTTGATCCAGGGCCACGATACTCGCACCATGCCGGCCCGCTACACTGGTGGGCTGGGCGATGCCGGCGTCGGGGCGCTGCGGCGTTTCGTCGAACAGGGCGGAACGCTGGTCGCGCTCGATGCCTCGGCCTCGCTGCCGCTCGCACGCTTCGGTCTGCCGATCGACAATGCCCTCGAGGGCGTCGGTCGGGACGACTTCTTCTGTCCCGGATCGCTACTGCGCATCGCGGTCAACAACACCCACCCGGTGGCGTTCGGGATGCCGACCGAGGCAACCGCGTTCTTCGTTCGCTCGAGCGCATTCGACGTCCAGGAGGAGGCGAGCGACGTCGAGGTCATCGTGTCGTATGCGGACGGCGAGCTGCTCGAAAGCGGGTGGATCCTGGGGCAGGAGCACCTTCAGGGACACGGGGCGGTGGTAGAGGTACCTCTGGGCGACGGCCGCGTCATCCTGCTCGGGTTCCGCGTCCAGTTCCGCGCCCAGCCGTACGAGACCTTCAAGCTGCTGTTCAACAGCCTCTTCTACGCCGCCGCGGAGGCCGGTAACCTGCCGTGATTCGGACCCGTGAGGCCTTGCTGTACGCGTGTGCGGCAGGCTTGCTCCTGGCCTCGGCGGTGGCGTCGGCACAACAGGGCAACCCGGATCCACCGCTGGAGTGGGCGAGCTGGATCTCGGAAGTGCCGCTGGTCGATTTGAGCGGCGATTGGGCCTTCGACCCGGACACAAGCGACCCCATGGTCGAGGAATGGCGAGACCGAGTGATCCACTACACCATCACGCAGTCGAACGATCACATCGAGCTCAAGTTCGAGCCACAGGACGGACCACCCACTCTGCAGTCGCATCGCTGGGATGGTCTGGTGACCCGCTCGCGTCAGGGACAGATGGAGATTCGCGAACGCGCCGGCTGGCGCGATGGCGGCCGCACGTTCTTCGTGGACGGACGCCGATGGAACTACGCCGACACCCTGGCCTCAGCCTACGAGCTCGTCTACCAACTCGGCGGTGGCGGCACCCTCGTTTTCACCCAGCGGGATGAGTTCGGACAGACGGTGTGGCGATTTCGCCGCGCCAGGTGATAGGGCGCTGGCAGCTGGTGGCCTGCTGAGGGCTGGCGCAGCGCGTAGCAGCTGGGCATGGCGTGTTGGCCCGAAATCCGGCAGGGTGCCGCTGAGCGCGATCTGAGAGCGTCGAAAGGGCCCCGTAGATCATCAGGGTCGGCGCGTGAGGACGGCGAGCTGCGCCGGTGAGTAGCTTCTAGAAAAGCCCCACGCCACGGCCTGATTGTCAGCTTCCTCTTCTACATCCGGAGATATATCGGGGTCAAGTCTGTTGTGCCCCAACCAGGCGTGGGCTACTTCATGAGCTATCGCGGATTCCCGCCGTCCCTGCGATCGATACGCTGTTTCACTCATCACGATCAACCACTTCACTTTTCGCTTATCCACAATCGATGCGGGCCAGGTTATCCCCCATACACCGAGTCCTCCGATGGACAGAATCTGACATCGGCGTTGCACGAAGTGACGAACACGTTTAGGCAGTCGAACCAGAACCGACGCCAGCGCCAGCCTGAGCCGGTCGTCATCCCCTGCAAAAATAGCTGGTCCGCTGACGTCGTACCAAGCCTCATCCTCCCCGTATTCCTTACCCCAAGTATCGCAACTCATGGTCCAGCTACCCGAACAGGACCGCCGCGACCTTCTCAGCCGCCTCGGCTTCCATCGCCGGCATGACGTGGGAGTAACGGTCCATCGTGACCGCGATGCTGGAGTGGCCCAGCCGTTCGCTGACCACTTTGGGATGGACGCCGGCCTGGAGGGCCAGCGTCGCGTGAGTGTGCCGTAGGTCGTGAAAGCGGATCATGGGCAGGCCGGCGGCCCGGACGTGCTGGGCGAAGTAGTAGGCGCTGAACCGCCGGGGATGAACCGGCTCGCCGTCCGGGGCGGTAAAAACCAGGTCGTGATCGGGCCAGTCGGCGCCGAACGATAGCCGCTCGGCCAGGGCGGCCTTACGGTGCTCTCGCAGGGCGGCCAGGGTGTGAGCGTCCAGGGTGACGCTACGCCGGCTCGTGGCCGTCTTCGGCGGCGAGAATACCATGCGGTTGTTGATCGTCAGCAGGCTCTGCGTGACGCTCACCCGGCCCCCGTCCAGGTCCACATCGCGCCAGCGCAAGCCGAGGAGCTCGCCGCGGCGCAACCCGGTTGTGGCGGCCAGTAGGTAGGCGACGTAGTAGCGGTCGCCCTCTACGTGCTCCAGGAAGGCCCTGAGCTCATCGGCGCTCCAGGTGTGCATCTCCGGGGGCTGCTGCCGCGGCGGGGTCGCCAGGTCGGCGGGATTCCGGGCGAGATATCCCCATCTCACCGCCTCGGATAATGCCTTGCGGACGATCGAATGAGTCATGCGCACGGTGCGGGCGCTGAGCCCCCCCGGCCGGTTCGCGCGACCGTTCGCCAGCAAGTCGGCATACATCGAGGTCAGCGCTGCAGGGGTGACGTGCTGCAGGGGTGTAGCGCCCAGCGTGGGGACCACATAAGCGGCCAGGGACGCCCGGTAGCCTTCCCAGGTCGCCGGCCGTAGCGTGGTCCGGGCGGCCTGCAGATATTCCTCGAGGAAGGCCCCCAGCGTCTGCCTGGAGGGCTCTACGTAGTCGCCCTTCTGGAGGCGGCTGAGGATTTCTGTGAGCGCTGCCTCGGCCGAGCGTTTCGTCGCAAATCCTGAGTGCCACTTTTGCCGTCGCGGCTGCCCTTCCGCATGCGGAAGATCCACCACAACGCACCATTTTCGTCCCCGGCGTCTAACATGTCCGGTCATTCTAGAGCCCTCCTGCGGGTGTCTACCACAAGCCGTCCAAATCCGGTCGCGTCATACGAGGTGTAATCCGCTTCCTCTTCCGCTACATACAGGTGCCGGTCGGCGCTCGTGATCGCTGAGGCGTGGCGCCCCAGCTCCTGGACGTAGGTGCGGGCGCCGACCTCGGACCCGGCCCAAAAGGTGAGGGGGCGCGTTAGCCACTGGTCAACGTGGCGGGCTACGTGGGCCGCGATGCTGGCCGGGTCCATGTAAAACCCGCCAGCTGGCAGGGGCTGGACGCGGCGGGCGTAGCTCAGGCTGACGTCAAGATGCTCTACTCCCTCACCGGCTGCGATGTAGTCCTTAGTGAAGCCGTAGACGGCGACCGGGGGCATCGCCGGGACCGCGCGCCTTATCACCATGATCCGCGTCGCCTCAGCGGCCA
>JACZXM010000187.1 GCA_022571615.1 Acidobacteriota bacterium
GTTGCGACCTCGACGATCTCGAGCTCGATGCTGCGGTTTTCTTCGTCCGCCGTGTAGATGATCCAGCGACCGTCCGGGGACCAGTCCGGCGACGAGTGGTAGCTGTCGTTGTAGGTCAGCTCCTCAGCGAACCCGGTGTCGGGATCGACCCTCCAGATCGAGCCGCTCATCGCCACCGCGATCCACTCGCCCTCGGGCGACCATGCCGGCGCCCACGGCGTCGAGCTCGGCGCCGGCGGCAGGTAGTAGTTGTGCATGTAGTTGCCGCCGTGGCGCGAAGCGGCGTAGGGGCGCTGCGATTGCATCGATGGGGCGGGGAGGGCGAGGGCCAGGAGACAGAGCAAGCTCCCAACACGAGATGCGAATGTCACGGCGCCTCCACAGCGAGGTCTCAGCAATAGGTGCCATGATACTGATCGGGGTGGGGTGGGGCCAGCCTGGACGCTACCCACTGGCCGGCGACGAGCGGGATGAGCTCGGCCTTGAGCCAGCCGCGCCAGCGCGGATCTCGAGGGTCGGGCCCGTCCAGGGCTTCGGCTCGGGTGCACAGCGCGGCCAGCAGGTCGTTGCGCCACCTGGGGCGATCGGCCACCAAGTTCAGTTAACGCGGGTGAGGTAGTTACCGGTGGTGGTGTCCACCTTCACCCGATCGCCCTGGTTAATGAACGGCGGAACTTGAATCACGAGCCCTGTTTCGAGCGTTGCCGGTTTCGTTTGCGCCGCGGCGGTGGCTCCCTTGAGCGCAGGCTCCGTTTCCGTCACCGTGAGCTCGATGCTGCCAGGAAGCTCCACGCCGAGCGCCTCGTCGCCCACATAGGTAACCCGGACTTCCATGTTCTCGAGCAGATAGGGTATAGCGTCCTCGAGTTTCTCGGCCGGGAACCCCACCTGCTCGTAGGTTTCCAGGTCCATGAACGTGTACAGGTCGCCGTCCAAGTACAGGTACTGCATCTCGCGGTGATCCAGATGCGCCTTCTCGACGGTCTCGGCGGAGCGGAACCGGCGCTCGGTGAGCGCGCCCGAGCGCACGTTGCATAGACGCGTCTGGATGATGGCCTGCCCCTTGCCCGGCGTCACGTGAGTGAAGTCGCGCACCTTGTAGTACTCACCGTCCAACTCCAGGACCATGCCTTTTCGAATCTGGGTAGCGGCAATTCCCACTGGCGCTTCTCCCCGGAAACTTCGTCAGCCGTGCGTGCGGTATAGCCGGGCCTGTGCCCGGTCAACAAGCGTCACTGTAGCCCTGGATTGGAGTGCTAAATCTCGGCGTCCTGCGCCAGCAGAGCAATCGGCTCATCCTGCTGCTCGCCGCTGACCTCGGGCAGGCCCTCGGCCGGGATCAGCATGTTGACCTCCAGGCGGACGCCGAGATCATCGAGATAGATCCCCGGCTCCACCGAGAAGCAGGAGCGACGTATGAGCTCCCGAGTGTCCTGGGTCTCGAGATCGTCCAGGTGGGCGCCCGTACCGTGAAGCTCGCAGGTGATGTTATGTCCGGTGCGGTGGGTGAAGGCGCCTCCGTAGCCGGCGGACTCGATGACCTCGCGCGCCGCCCGATCGGCCTCGCAACCGGCCACCGGTTGCCCCTCGGCGTAGCGTTGGCGAATCAGGTCGACGGCGGAATCCCGCGCGCGGCGAACGACCTGGAACACTTCGGCGTGGCGTTCGGGGACCCGATCACCGACGAATCCGCACCATGTGATGTCGGCCCAGACCGATCCGACGTCAGGCGTTCGACACCACTGATCCAACAGCAACCAGTCGCCCTCACGAATCGGCGCCGAGTTGCTGGCGCCGGGACAATAGTGCGGGTCCGCCGCGTGGGCGTTAACCCCAACGATAGGTGGCTCGTGCTCGTCGGACTCGAAACCGGCCGCTCGTATCTGATCGACGATGAACCGCTGCAGCGCGTACTCGGTGATCTCGGTCCCGGCCCTAACCGCGTCGCGCACTCGCCGGAACGCCGCCTTGACGATACGCGGCAGCTCGTGGGCAGCGCGTCGATGACTCTCGATCTGCGCGTCGCTCAGCGTCGCCGTAAACAGCGACACCAGGCCGGCGGAGGATACGACCTCGACGCCAAACGAGCGCACCAGCTCCACGGTGCCGGCATCAACCGTCGATACGTACGGCAGGCGGTTGTTGGGCGAGTACTGCATGGCCACACGCTGAGCACCGGTCAATAGGTTGCCGATCGCCTGCTCGAGCTGCTGCCACGGCAAGTAGGTCTGGCACAGACCGGGCAGCCCGGTGAGCGCCTTCGGTTCGATCACGTGAACGAGAGCATGGGGCTCGCCGTTGGCGGGGATGTAATAGAACCAACGCCTGGTCTGTAGACCTGCCTCCGCCCCGCGGCAAAGCACCACGTCGGCGATGGGATCACTGCCGCGAAACTGAGCGAACAGCCATCCGTCGACACCCTGCTGCCGAATGGCATCCTGGATCGCTTCGAGGTCAAACTGCGCTGCAAGCTCTGCCATGACCACGAGAGACTACCGCGCGCCCCGGGTGATTTCGAGCGCATCCTCTACCACGGCCTGCTAGCAGGATCACCATACCTACCGTGGCTGGCCGATCCGTCGATGGCGGCGGTCAGACTTGCATCCGCCGGGCCGGGGCGGCACCGTAGGCCGGCATCAACGGCGGGCCGTTGACTCGGTGTGCGCCGCCGTCACGGAGGGGTGATGTCACTCTGGATCATCGTCGCGCTGCCGGCCGGCGCCGGGCTGGTGTCGTTGCTGCTGCGCCGGCAGATCGGCTACAGGACTGCGGCGATCCTGTGTCTGGTCGCCACGCTGGGCGCCGCAACCGTGGTTGCCATGAACTCCACCCCGCTGGCTCGCCGGACTCTGTACGGCGCGGCGTGGGAAGACGGGTCGAACATCGAGACCACAGGTTCCGGAGTGCCGTATCAGGAAGCGCCCCTCGGCTCCTGGTTCGATACGGGCGAGATCCGCTCGGTGCTGGGCCTGCGGCTCGACCCGCTCTCGGGCTCAGCCCTGTTACTGGTGCTGAGCGTGGCGGTGTTGCTGCTGGCGCAGGCGGCGATTTCCGGTCCTGCACGCCACGATCCAGCGGTAGTCGGTGGTGGCGCGCTGCTGGTGGCGGCCCTCGCGCTCGTGCTTCTGGCCGTCGACCTGTTGCTGCTGTACGCCGCCTGGCAGCTGTTGTCGGTGGTCTCGTACTCCCTGGTTTCCCACCGTTCGGGTGAATCCCCCGGCGCTAGCGCGCGGTGGGCGCTCGTCACTCGCTGCATCGGCGGCGCCGCTCTCATGCTGGCGGTGCTGATGCTGGGATGGGAGATGAAGACGCTGCACATCGGGCGGATCGTCGAGCGCGCGACCTCGGCCTGGGTCCCGGGCGAGCCGGAGGCCATCGCCGTGGCCGGATTGCTGCTGATTGCCTCGCTGGCGGCCGCGGCCGCGGTACCGTTGCACGCCTGGCTGGTTGGTGTCGCCCGGTCGCAGTGGTTGGTGGCCGCCTTGCATCTGACCATCGTTCCGGTCGTCGGCATTTACCTGCTGGCCCGGTTCCAGGTGGTGATGGTGCTGGGTGCCGCCGTGTTGGCGATCGCGGCCGGGCTGGGCGCGGTCACGGCGCTATCGGCCGGCCTCGCCGCGGCGGCGCAACGGCGCGCCCGCGAGTCGATCGCATTCGGTGTCGTGGCGCAGGTCGGGCTCGTGTGTGCGGCCATGGGCGCGGGTGGGATGCTGGTCGGCGTAGTGCATATGGCGGCGAGCGTGCTGAGCTTCACCCTCTTGATGATCGTCACCGACCTTCGGGAAGCGCAGCGTGAAAGGGGGCGGTCCGGCCGGGAAGAAGGGAATCGAACAAGCTGCCCGCGTCTGAGAGTCCTCGCTATCGTCGGAGCGGCGTCGTGGGCGGGGGTCCCCTTCGTGGTCGCAACCGCGGGCTCGCGCGAGGGTGCCCTGTGGGCCCTCTTGCAGCCCCCGATCGGCAACCTGTCGCTGTGGCTGAGCTTGCTGTTCGCGGCGGGGATCGCGGCGTTCGTGGCTGCGCGGTGGCTGTTGAGCGAGTTCTCGAGGGGCGGATCGCGGACGGAGGTACGCCGAACCGCATGGATCGCGCTCCTGCCGGCTGGCGTGGCCGCCGCCGCTCTGCTCGCTGCGGGCCTGACCGGAGTGAGCCGATCCAGCGGAGAGGGCGGTCTGGCGGTGCGCATGCTGGAGCGCTCGATGGCCTTGCCGGGCACGTTGTCGCTCGGAGGAACGGAAGCTGCCGCCTGGGCCGCGACCGTTGCAACGCAGAGCTTGCGCTCCGGCCTCGCCCTGATCGTGATCGTCGCCTTCGGGGCCGGGATCGGCGCCGCCCTGCTCTTGTACCGTTACCGACCTGGTCTGCGACGGGCGCTATCGAAGCAGCCGGCGGTGGCGTCGGTGCTCGAAGCAGCGGCGGGCGGATGGTACGTCCAAGAGGTGACCCGAGCCCTGGTGACGCGGCCGTTTCTGTCGACGGTCTACGTTCTGCGAGACCGTCGCGCACCGGCTGCGCAGGTTCCCGACCCACCCCCGGAACGGGCGCCGTCGCGCTCCTTGGTTCCGAAGCTCATGGCGCTGGTGTGGGCGATCGGCCTGGCGGCGCTATTGAGCGGCTACGGGGTGCTGGCGGAGGATCCGCTGGCATGGTTGTTCGCCCTGTTCTGCGGCGGTGCCAGTGCCCTCTCCTTCCTTCTCATCGACCCGAGGACGGCGGGACGCGGTGTCGTGGGTTCGTACCTGCTAACCGCCGCGGCACTGCAAGGAGCGATCTTGGCCCCGGGTCTGGTGTTGACCTTGGTGTTCTGGGGCTTGGCCGTGACCGGGCTCATCCGGCTGGCAGGCGCAGATGCCGAGGGCACTCTTCGCCGTGCCGTTCTGCGTGCCGGCGGGGTGACCGGGGCGGGGTGGTTGTGCTTGGCCGTCGCCACGGCATGGTTACTGGCGGGCCATGCGCAGCTGACCGGAGCGTACACGGACCGAGTCGCCGAGCTGCTGGCGGCAGCCGGCACCGTGCCCGGAAACGCCACCATCGGTTTGTTGTTCCTGGTCGGGTTCGGTCTCCTCGCGGGGCTATTCCCGCTGCATGGTTGGCTGCTCCGGATTTCGAGCCAAGCGCCGCCGTCGCTGATGATCCTGCTTTCGGGAGCCTGGGTCCTGGCAGCGGCGCACGGGTTGGTCCGTATCGTTCCTGCGCTGTTCCCCGAGTACTGGACCCGTGCGGGGCCGGCGCTGGCGCTGACCGGCGTTGTGGGGGTGCTGGTCTCGGCCTCGGCGGCGCTTGGACAGCGCCGGCTCGGAGGCGTGGTTGGCTACCTAGCGGTGCAAAACAGCGGCCTGGCGCTGATCGGATTGGCGGCATGGAACATCGAGTCCGCACAGGGTAGCATCCTGCTGCTGATCGCGGGGGCAACAGCCATGACCGGCCTGCGCGCTGCTATCGGCAGGAATGCGGCAGGTGGACCGGGGCTCGAACCTGGCATTGTCGGCGGTAGCTTCGGCGCCCGGCCACGGTCGGCGCTGGTCTTTTCGCTGCTGCTGTTGTCTGCGATCGGCGTCGCGGGCAGCGCCGGATTCATCGGCGTGGCACTGGTGCTGCTGGGGAGCTTCCGGCAGTTTCCCGGCATCGTTGCGGTGGCGCTGGTTGGCTCCGTCGGCACGGCGTACGTGATCGCACGAGCGCATCAGCGGGTGGTCCTCGAACAGGACCCGGAAGCGCCGGCAGACCGGCTCGCAGGCCCCTTGCGCGTTGTGCTCGTCACGGCTTTGGTGGTGAGCTTGGGGCTCGGGCTGTTTCCGCAACGAGTTTTGATGATCGCCGCCCGGGGTGTTAGCCGCATCATGTCGGTCGAGCTACGGTTCGAGCCCGCCGACCCGGAGATCGGGGACGACGATAAGCGGGTTGCGCTCAGAATCGAATCATGACGATCAGACCGCGCTGCCCGCTCGGGCCGACTGCCGGCTGCAACGAGAAGCGCGGCGCTTCAAGCGGCGCGTCGTTCTGGCGTACAACCGTTCTGCCGACGATGAACCCGATCGCTGCCCCGGCGACGACATCGCTCAGAAAGTGAGCTCCACGGTTGATCCGGGAGGCGCCGACCAGCGAGGCGACAAAATAGCCGGGCACACCGACCATCATTCCGTAGTGCCGGTCCAGCACGGTGGCCAAGGCGAACATGGCGGAAGTATGACCGGAGGGAAAGGAGGCATCGTTCGACCCGTCGGGCCGCGTGCGATTCGTGGCCAGCTTCAACGCCCCCGTATACAGGTAGTTGACCGTCGCTGCAACTAAGAGATCGTAGCTCGAGTCGCGGAATTGCTGGCCCCGCGCGAGCCTGCCGGCAGCCAGGGCTCCGACCGACACGATGCCGACAAGTATCGGATTGCCCACGGTGTCGAAAAACACCCCGAAGCCGCTCTCGCGACCGTCCGGTTGGGCAAGCT
>JACZXM010000188.1 GCA_022571615.1 Acidobacteriota bacterium
CCGACACCAACGGTGACGGCGTGATGGATCAAGCGGAAGTCTGGGCGAAGGATCTGCCGCCCTGTTACGGCGTCGTCCCGGCGCGCGGCGGCGTGATCGTGGTTTGCGCTCCGGACATCGTGTACTTCGCCGACCGAGACGGCGACGGCAAACCGGACGTTCGCGAGACCCTGTTTACCGGCTTTCGCACGAGCGTACTGGAACGCGGCATCAACAATCCGCGGTGGGGCTTGGACAATTGGATCTATGTCGGCGCTGGCGGGCGTGGCGGGCTCATCAGCGGGCCGCGTCTCGCGAAGCCAGTTGAACTGCCACACTCGGACTTTCGCATCAAGGCCGACGGTTCCGCCATCGAACCGGTCACCGGCCGCGTCGGCACATTTGGCTTGACCATGAATGACGTCGGCGACCGTTTCCCGTCCACCGGCGGGCGCCCGGCCATGTACGCGTTGCCGCGGATCACCGTGCCGCCCTGAGCTTCGACGAGCGCCCGCACGGTCCTGAAACGAATGCCCCAGCCGCCGCAGCGCACCAAGTTCTCAACGTCAAGAAAAATCCCTGCTCGTAACAACGTGCATTCTCCAGCAAATCGGAATTGGAACCGCTCGGTTTCTGAAAGTCCTGAACTCAGATTACATGAAGAAAATTGACTGCACTAGCAAATGGTGGTCAGGGACTGCTCTTGCTCGTATCGGAGGGCGCCGACCAGGTTGTCGCCGCGGCCGGGCTCTCGTTCACCAGCAGCCGGAAGACGTCCGGGCGTGCATAGTGACCCACGGCATCAAAATCGTATCGGGCACGGGCGATGGCGCCGGTATCCAGATCGGCAAACAGGATGCCCTCTTCACCGTAGAGCGGGCCGCTGATGCACTCCCCCATCGGCGAGTAGATCGCGCTGCCTCCCCGGCACACCTCCTCGGGCAGCCGCATCAGCTCCGCACTGGTGGCCAGGTCCTCGGGGTAGTCCTGGCGCCGGACGTACTGGTTGCATCCGAGCACGAAGCAGCGCCCCTCGGTCGCGATATGGCACAGCGTCGCCTGCCAGGTATCTCGACAATCGGCGGTCGGCGCCAGATAGAAGCTGACGCCCTTTTCATACATCGCCGCCCGCGCCAGCGGCATGTAGTTCTCCCAACAAATCAAACCGCCGATCCGACCCCATTCGCTATCGATGACGGTCAGCGTGCTGCCGTCCCCCTCGCCCCAGATCAGCCGTTCGGAGCCGGTGGGCTTGAGCTTCCGATGCTTGCCGAGCAGCTTGCCATCGGGCCCGAAGTACAACACCGAGCAATACAGCGTGCCCGGCCCCATTCCCGGCTCGCGCTCGATCACCCCGACCGCGAGCACAACGCCGTGTTGGCGCGCGATCTCACCCATGCGCACCGTGTCTGCTCCCGGAACATCGACCGAGGCGGCCCAGTATCGAGCGAACAGCTCGCGCCCCGCCTCGCTGCGGCTTCCGACCACGGCCCCGAACCCCAGACCCCGCGGATAGGCAGGAACGAAGGCCTCGGGAAACACCACCAGCCGTGCGTCTTGCGCCGCGGCGGTAGCGGTCAGGTCGGCGATCTTATCGACTGTCGCTGCGCGGTCGAACAGTACCGGGGCCGCCTGCACCACCGCGGCACGGAGCACGGGAAAAGACTCGCTCATAACTGGGCTAAGAACTCTTGCAGCAGCTTGGTGAACTGGTCGGGATGTTCCTCGGCTGGATAATGCCCGCAATCATCCACTATCACCAATCGCTCGAAACCGGGGATGAGCCTCTCGGCATCCAAGAAAAGCTCGCTAGGGACCCGATAGTCGTGATCTCCGATGATGATCCGCACGGGGAACTGAGCTCGCGTCCAGTCCACGGCCATCGAGGGGCCGAGCGACCAATCCTCTGCCAGGTCCATGTCGCGAAAGTAGCGCCCCACTGCCCGAGCGACGCCCCGGCGACCGAATTCCTTGACGTGACGCTCGAGAACCTCCGGCGCCAGGGCGCTCAGTCCTTGATCCAAAGAGGATTCGAACAGGCGCGACACGAAAACCTCGGGGGCGCGTAGGAACCCGGCAACTTGGTCCGGGTCGAAGTAGAAGTCGCGGTAGTCGACCCAACGACTCAGATCGAGCTGCCGGAGGGGCGCGCTCACGTGGACATAGCCGACGACACGCTGCGGATGATCCGTGCCCAGCCTGGCACCGATCAGAGCACCCCAGTCGTGGCCGACGAGCCGGAACCGCTCCACACCGATGGTCGACAGTAGCTGTGCGACCTCGCCGGCGACGGCCGCGAACGAGTAATCGCCCTCCGGCTTACCGCTCAGGCCGAAGCCCTTGAGATCCGGCACGATCACCCGATACTCGACCGCCAGCGCCGGTATCTGATGGCGCCAGGCCCAGGCGCTTTCCGGCATGCCGTGCAACAGCACCAGGGGCTCGCCAGAGCCGGCCTGCAGATAGTGCCAGCGAGTAGATCCGACCTCGACATACCGGTGCACCGCCCCCTCGATCCCGACGACCCGATCGCCGTCCGCCGGAGTACAGGCCGGCATCATGCACAGGAGGGCCAGCAGCCCGTGGCAGAAGTGGCGACGCATGAGGTTACCAGTTCGGCCAGCAGCCGCGGGTTGCAAGCTCGAGAACGTGACCATCGGGATCGCGGAAATACAGGCTCGTGCCTCCCTCTGACCACTCGATCAGGCTCTCCACCTCGATGCCCGCCCCGGCGAGCGTTTGTTTACAGCGGTCCATATCGGTCTCCTCGACCTTGAACGCCAGATGCGTCGTGCCGCTGCCGTCGTGTCCGGGTATCGCTGTGCCGTCGATGTCGACCCAGTCTGCCGAAGCACCCTGCAGGAACAGCAGCAACACCTGCTGCTCGGGAACCTGGAGGGCACGCATCCGCGCGTCGCCCGCCAATCGCTCGAAGCCGAACAGGTCGCTGTAGAAGGCCTCCGACCGGTTGAGGTCCGAAACGTAGAGCGAGGTCTCGAGCACTCCTTGCACCCTCAGCCGAGTCGCTTCAGTGTTCATCGGACTCCCCTTCCAGGTACGCTTCCGCATTCAGAAACGGTACCAGCGCCGCCACCAGCCCGGAGACATACAGGGCCTTGCGATCCATCACGCCGCGAGTGAAGTAGCCGATGGCTCCTCCCTTGCATTTGCTGTCGCGCTCGCCGCTCATCGCATCTATCACCTCGCCGAGCTCGCGGCCGGCCAGTAGCTCCTGCACCACTCGGGCAGGCAGTTCGAACTGCGGCGAGGTGCCCAACGCCTCGCGGCCGCTCCGGTCGAGGATGCACATGCACCCGAGCGCCAGCCAGCGTTCCTGCAGCCGCATGATGCCACCCTCGATGCCGACGTAGTAGGTGGCTTGCGCTCCCGAGTCACGATCCATTCGGCGCAGTTCCAACGCCCGATTGCGGGCGCCGGTGAAGGTTTCCTCTCCGACCGGCTGGTCGGAGACGCCGGAGGAAACGGACAGGCCCTTCACCTGTAGATCGTCGAAGAAGTTGCCGAACGCTTCCCGAACGGCCGCCCGCTTGACCGGATTGGTCGATCCTACCAGCACCAACACGTCGTCCCCCTCGGCATTCCGATCCAGAGGCCGTCAGGAAGCACGAACGAACGACATCCGGTTGCCGCTGGGGAACAGAAGCGTCAATCGGTCGCCTAGAAGCTCGACCCGAGTTGGTTCCGGTTGAGCCTCGTCGGATGCACGCACGGTCATACGTAGCGGGCTGGCCTCCAGCCCGGCGAGCTCGCGTCCGATCGACAGATTGTGCTGGTGCCAGAACACCAGCTCCTCGCCATCGAGCGTATAGGTGCCGCCCTCGGCCGAGCCACGCTGTGGATTGCCGTCGCCGTCGAGCACGAAGAATAGTACCTGCCAGTTGCTCTCGGTAAAGAAGATCGTACCGGCCACCCGGTGAGTATTGCCGTCGGCGAGATGGTATTCGACGGCCGTCCAGGCACCGAGTAGCTCTCCCGCAGCACCGGCCTCTCCGGGCACCGCGACCACCGCCAGCAGGATCGACCCGATCACACAACCAGCTCTCATGGATATTCCTTCCTGGGTTCGTCAGATGGTGCTGAGTTGGCCGCAGCCCACCCGCGCCCCTGCATGATCTGTGCACCGTGCGTCATAATGGGTCTGGCAGGCTGTGGTGGAAGCGCGATGGGGCTGGTACTGGCGCCAACGGCCGAAACCTATCATGCGTGCCTGGCAGGGAGAATCGATGACCGTACAAGAGACGATCGAATCCAAGCTCCGCTCGGCACTCCAGCCGCATCACCTCGAGGTAATCAACGAGAGCGGCGGGCACAACGTGGCCCCGGGCTCCGAGACCCATTTCCGTGTTCTGGTGGTTTCCAGCGCCTTCGAAGGAAAGCCAACGCTCCAGCGCCATCGCATCGTCTATCGGCTCCTCGAGCCCGAGCGCCAGGCTGGTGTCCACGCCCTCGGCATCCAGACCCTCACGCCTGACGAATTCGGAGCCCACGCTTCCATCAGCTCGCCACCTTGTTTGGGAGGCGACGGGACTGCCCCCGGCCGCGGGCCGGCGAAATGAAACGCCGCCTGGCAGCCATCCTCGGGTTCGGTGTGCTCGGCGTATCGGTGGGTCTGCTCGCGGGCATCGCCAGCACCCAGGCGCCACCGTCGACCGATATCTATCTCGCGGACCTGGATCTGAGCACCTCACCCCCGAGCCTTGGGAACCTGCGCAACCTCACCCAACGGGAAGGCTACGACAATCAACCGTTCTTCGAACCCGAGGGCATCGGCCTGCTGTACACGTCGGCACGCGAGAATCAGACCGATATCTACCGGATCGATCTAACGAGCCTGACCGCCACCCAGCTCACCGAGACGCCCGACTCCGAGTACTCGCCGACCGTCATGCCGGCCGGCCTGGAGCTGTCCGTGATTCGGGTCGAGGACGACGGTACACAGCGTTTGTGGGCGTTCCGGCGCGATGGCAGCGCACCCCGTGTGCTGCTGCAAGATGTAGCACCGGTCGGCTACCACGCCTGGGGACAGGGCGAACAGGTCCTGCTGTACGTGCTCGGTGAACCGGCGACCCTCCAGCTGGCCGATCTCGGCATCGGATCGGCCGAGATCGTGGCAACCGACATCGGACGTTCGTTGCATCGGGTGCCGGGTCGCGACGGGTTCAGCTTCATCCAACAGTCCGATGCCGGAAACCGCATTCGCTTCCTGGCTGGCAGTGGCGTCATCAGCGATCTGGGGCCGACGCTGGCGGACTCGCAGGACATGACCTGGACGCCAGATGGCCGCATTGTCATGGCCTCGGGAACTCGTATCTACATTCGCCATCCCGAAGGCAATTGGCAATTGATCGCCGATCTCGAGCGGCCGGAAATCGTCGCCGTCACGCGCCTGGCGGTCAACGCGGCTGGCGACAAGCTGGCCCTGGTGGCGCTGCGACCGACGTCGGATTGACCGCCGCCCGCCGCCCGCAGCCTCGGTGGCCCGTGAGCAGCCGCAGCAGCAGTGGCGTGGGCCGCTAACTGGCGTGGGCTCGCGCCAAGTTGGCGTAGCCGGTAACACCGAGGCGGTCGAGAACTTCCTCCAGGCTCGATATGGCATCGACCGTGTCGGACGGATCCCGCTCGGAGCCGGATCGATCCATGAGCAACGCCTGCATCCCGACCCGACGCGCCCCCTCGTAGTCCTTGGGAATGCTGTCACCGACGTGCAGCGCCTGCTCGGGCCGCACCTCGAGCTCCGCCAGCGCCCGGTGGAAAATCCCCGGATGCGGCTTGGCGACTCCGGTGCGGCTCGAGTACACGACCGAGTCGAACCAGATGCTCAGGTTCAAAGCCACCAGGATCTCCTCGATGCGGGAGTCGAAATTCGAGATCAACCCGACCTTGAAACGGTTCGATCTCAACAGACACAGCACCGAAGCCGCCTCGCGATACGGCTTCCAGGCCTCGGCACCGCGGTAGATGCCGTACAGCTCTTCAAAGAAGGTGTCGAAGTCATCCACCGCGCCAGCCTCGGCGACCACGCGCTTGACCAGAGTCCGCCACCAGTGGCGCTCTCGATCGAGCATTTCGGCCTCGGGCATGGGTGGGAAAGCGAGCGGCGGCATGCTGGGAAACACTCCGAGAAAGGCCGCCTCGATGGACTCACTCGACAAGGCCGCCCCGTGGCGGCGAGCCACCGTCGCGTAGGCCTCTCCCACCGGGAAGCGCACCTTGACCAGCGTGCCCCGGGCATCAAACGTGACCGCCTTGATCTGCTCGTGCATACGGAGACCTTCCGCCGAAAAGCCAGTCGCTATCCTAGCAGGCCGTGGTGGAAGTGTAATGGGTCTGGCAAGTGGGAGTTACGGGTGAGGGCAAGGAGCGACGACGAGGCGATGCTGGCGACATCGCGGAGGAGTTGCGACGCTGCCAGTCG
>JACZXM010000189.1 GCA_022571615.1 Acidobacteriota bacterium
CAGACGACGTGATCGCGGTAGTGCTACAGCAACCCAACTTCTTCGGTGTGATCGAGGACCTGCCCAGCGCTGGAACGCGGTGCGCAGAGCACGGAGCAAAGTACATCGTTGCGACCGCCGAGCCGGTGGCCTTCGGGTTAGCGCTTCCACCCGGCGACGCGGGTGCGGACATCGTAGTCGGCGAGCTCCAGAGCTTCGGCAACGCGATGAGCTTCGGGGGCCCGTTGGTCGGATTCATGGCCTGCCGCGACCGCGACAAGCGCAACCTGCCCGGTCGTCTGGCCGGCCAGACACTCGACCAGGACGGCAAGCGCGGCTACGTGTTGACGCTCTCGACCCGCGAGCAGCACATCCGGCGCGCCAAGGCGACCTCCAACATCTGCACCAACGAGGCCCTGTGCGCGTTAGCGGCGTGCATTCATATGAGCAGCCTGGGCCGGCACGGAGTCCGTGATCTGGCCGCCACGAACCTCGCCAAGGCAAGTTACGCGCGGGACCTACTGGCCGAAGCCGGGCTGCCGGCCGTCTACTCCGGCCCGCACTTCAACGAGTTGCTCATCCAGGTGCCCGGCGACGCGGCGAGCGTGGTTGCCGCCAGCGCCGAGCGTGGGGTGTTGCCCGGGGTCGCTCTGGGTCGATTCAATCCGTCGCGTCGGTCACAGCTTCTGGTGTGCGTAACCGAGGTTCACCGTCGCCAGGACATCGATCGTCTGGTTGAGGTGTTGGCGGAGGTGACACGATGACCGGTGGAGCGAACCCGGGCCCCCGGGCCTCCCGGGGCGCCCACGGGCAGCTCAAGGCCGAGAAGCTGATCTTCGAGCGCAGCCGGCCCGGCAGGGTCGGCTATTCGCTGCCGGCGCTCGACGTTCCTGCGGTCGATGCGCACGCTGCCTGGGGATCAGAGCACGTGCGCGAGGATCTCGTCGGCTTTCCGGAGGTGTCCGAGGTCGACGTGGTACGGCATTTCACCCGCATCTCACAGCACAACTACGGGATCGATGTGGGATTGCATCCTCTCGGCTCGTGCACCATGAAATACAACCCGAAGTTCAACGAGCGACTGGCGCGGCTGACGGGGTTCGGCGCTGCCCATCCGTACATGCCCGATGAGCTCATGCAAGGGGGGCTGGAGCTCATGTGGCGGCTCGAGCGCCTGCTCTCGGAGATCTCCGGATTACCGCACGTGTCGCTGCAACCGGCAGCGGGCGCCCAGGGCGAGCTGACGGGGATCATGCTCATTGCCGCGTACCATCGCTCCCGCGGCGACAGCTCCCGCGGCAAGGTGCTGATCCCGGACTCGGCCCACGGTACTAACCCGGCCACGGCGAGTCTGTGCGGCCTGATCCCGATCGAGATTCCGAGCAACGCCGCCGGTACCATCGACGTGGACGGCCTGCAGGCGGCCGTTGACGAGGAGACCGCCGCTCTGATGCTCACTAACCCCAACACGCTGGGGCTGTTCGAGCGCGACATCGACGAGATCTCTCGTATCGTCCACGACGCCGGCGCACTCATCTACTGCGACGGGGCCAACCTCAACGCCATCATGGGGAAGACCCGGCCGGGGGACTTCGGGGCCGACGTGTTCCACATCAACCTGCACAAGACCTTCACCACGCCGCATGGCGGCGGCGGGCCGGGGTGTGGGCCGGTGGCTGTCGTCGAGCGTCTCGAGCCTTTCCTGCCGCGACCGGTGATCGTGCGCCAGAATGAAGGTGGGTTCCGGTTCGAGCACGATCGACCGCGGAGCATCGGCAAGATCCACGCCTTTCACGGCAACTTCGCCATGATGGTTCGCGCCTATGCCTACATTCGTGCGTTAGGGGCCGAGGGCGTACGCCAGGTCTCCGAGGATGCGGTGCTGGCGGCCAACTATCTCAAGGAGCGGCTGCGAGGCCACTACGAGCTGCCGCACGACACGACCTGCATGCACGAGGTGGTGTTCTCGGACGAGCTCCAGAAGAAGCTTGGCGTCAGCGCGATGGATATCTGCAAGCGTCTCATGGACTACGGCTTCCATCCGCCGACCGTCTACTTCCCGCTCGTCGTTCACGGTGCGTTGATGATCGAGCCCACCGAGACGGTCTCGCTGCAGGAGATCGACGAGTTCGCGGACGCGTTGATCGCCATCGCGCGCGAGGCCCAGCAGGAGCCAGAGACGGTGACCACGGCGCCCCACAGCACATACCATCGTCGACTCGACGAGGTCCTCGCCGCACGGCATCCGGTGCTGCGGTGGGATCCAGCGTGTACGGGCGAGGAGACGGGCGGCGATCCGGTCGGCTCCTGAGTCTCGCCCGCAACTCCTGCCCACGACCATAACCGCAACTCAGAATTGGAGTAATGAGGATTGGACACCATCGGGGTGTTGGGTGGCATGGGACCCGCCGCAACGGTTGACTTCTTCGCGCGGCTGGTGACCTTGGTGGGGGCCGAGCGGGACCAAGATCATCCGCCGTGCCTGCTGTACAGTGCCACGCAGATCCCGGATCGAACGCGTCATCTCACCGCCGACGGGATCGATCCTACCGCCGAATTGCAGCGGGCGGCCCGCGTGTTGGAGCAGGGAGGGGCCGGGTTGATCGCGATACCCTGCAACTCGGCACATGCGTTCTATGGAGCGATCGCGGATGCGGTGTCGATTCCGGTGCTCGACATGATCGAGCTGGCGGCGGTGCAAGTCCGCCGGTCCTTCGAAGCCGGGACGTCGGTGGGAATCCTGGCGGCCTCGGGCACCATCAAGATGGGGCTGTACGATCAGCGACTTCAAGCGGCCGGGCTCGTACCCTTGCGACCTGGAGAGAACGCACAGTCTGGCGTGATGGAAGCGATTTGGGCGATCAAGGCAGGTTCCCGCGGGCCGGATCGTCGTTTGATCTTGGCCATCGACGAGCTCGTGGACAGGGGGGTGGGGGTGATCGTTCTCGGTTGCACCGAGCTACCGCTGGCGATCGACCAGAGCTCAGCGGTGGTACCGATCGTCGATGGTACGGCGGTGCTGGCACGGGCCGCATTGGAGCTGGCCGGGGTGACGATCAACGACCATGAACAAGCTCGTGAAGCAGGACACTAGGTCCGAACGCCGCATCACGGTGGCAGTGCCGGCAGGTTCGCCGAGCACGTATGACGTCGTTGTCGGTTCGGGGCTGCTTGCAGGAATCGGTGACCGCCTCGCCCGTCTGAGCGCTGGCGCCGCGTGGGGCGTGATTTCGGATGCTCATGTCCAAGGGCTCGTCGGAGAGAGTGTGGTCGCGGCGCTGGAGGCGGCCGGCTGCCGTGCGGTGCTCCTGGTGTTCCCTGCAGGCGAGCAGTTCAAGACCCGCGGCACGGTTTCCGATCTGCAGAATGGAGCGATCGAGGCGGGTCTTGGCCGCGACGCCTGGATTCTCACCGTTGGCGGTGGCGTTGTCGGGGACGTCGGGGGTTTCGTGGCGGCAACCCTGTTTCGGGGGCTTCCGATGGCACAGGTTCCCACCAGCCTGCTGGCGATGGTCGATAGCTCCGTCGGTGGCAAAACCGGCGTCGACACCCCGGCGGGCAAGAACTTGGTGGGTGCTTTCCATCAGCCGCGCTGGGTGCTAGCCGATGTCGACACGCTCGCGACCCTGCCCGATGCCGAGCTTCGTGCCGGTTTGGCCGAAGTGATCAAATACGGGGTGATTCTCGACCAACAGCTGTTCATCGATCTCGAGGACGGTTTGTTGGAGTCGTGTGCGACACGTGTTCCTGAGGCATTGATCTCGGTCATCGAGCGTTGCGTCGCGATCAAGGCACGCGTTGTCGCCGACGACGAGCGTGAGACCAACTGGCGGCAGGTGCTCAACTTCGGCCACACGATAGGACATGCGGTGGAGATGCTGAGCAAGTACAGCATGCGGCACGGGGAGGCAGTGGCGATCGGCATGATCTGCGAGGCGCATCTCGCACAACGCCTGGTCGGGGCACCGCCGGACACGCCGGTACGGATTCGCGACCTTTGCAGCCGCGCCGGCCTGCCCACTGAGATCCCCGCCAGTCTCACCCCGGACGCGATGCTGGAAGCGGCGCGCCGTGACAAGAAGACCCGGGCAAACCAGATCCGGTGTGCGCTGCCGAGGCAAATCGGAGCGATGGCACACCACGACGGTCAGTGGGCGGTCGAGGTCCCGGACTCCGAACTCATCGCGGCGATCGAGGCGAACTGACCCAACGTCGATCAACCCGCCCTGGCGGTGCTGCCCGATTTCGCTTCCAGTTGCTCGCGGAACCACGGAATCGTGCGCTCGAGTCCTTGGCGCAAATCGACTCGCGGCTGCCAACCGAGCTGATCGCGGGCGCGGGACGCGTCGGGCCGACGCACCTTGGGATCGTCGACGGGCAGATCCTCGAAGATGATCTCGCTGGCGCTGCCGGTCATCTCGACGATCAGCTGCGCGATCTCCACAATCGTGATCTCGGCCGGGTTGCCGATATTGACCGGCTCGTGGACGCTCGATCGCATGAGGGCGAGGAGACCGCGAACCGTGTCTTCGACATAACAGAACGATCGGGTCTGTTGGCCGTCGCCGTAGACTGTGATCGGCTGGTCGGACAACGCCTGGAGCATGAAGTTGGGGACCGCACGTCCGTCATCGAGTCGCATGCGCGGCCCGTACGTATTGAAGATGCGCGCGATCCGCGTGTCGACACTGTGGCTTCGGTGGTACGCCATCGTCAGCGCCTCTGCGAAGCGCTTGGCCTCGTCGTACACCCCGCGGGGCCCGATCGGATTGACGTGTCCCCAATAGCTCTCGGGCTGCGGATTCACCTGCGGGTCGCCGTAGACCTCCGAGGTCGAAGCGAGCATGAACGTGGCACCCGCGTGCTTGGCCAGGCCCAGTGCCTTGTGGGTGCCGAGCGATCCCACCTTGAGCGTCTTGATGGGATAGCGCAGGTAGTCGGCAGGAGAGGCGGGCGAGGCGAAATGCAACACCGCATCGATCGGCTCGGACACGAACATGTAGTTGGTCACGTCGTGCTCGATGAAGAGATAGTCACGGTTGGCAAAGAGGGCGACGTTCGCCCCGGTGCCGGTGAGCAGGTTGTCCATCACGATGACGCGATGACCGGCATCGAGCAGATTCTCGGCCAGGTGGGATCCGATGAATCCCGCCCCGCCGGTGATCAGGACGGTTTCTTTGCCTGCGGTCATTCGTTGCCTCGACAGGGAATGGCGTCGTGCGAGCTCAGTACGCGTGCTCGTGGACCATGCCGTTGGTCACCGTCATCCACAGGATCTTCAGATCGAGCGCCAGCGACCAATTCTCGATGTAGTACAGGTCGTATTCTATGCGCTTCTCGAGCGAGGTATTGCCACGCCAGCCGTGCACCTGGGCCCAGCCGGTGAGACCAGCGCGCATGCGGTGCCGGAGCATGTAGTGCGGGATGTGGTCCCGGAACTGGTCGACGAAGAACGGCCGTTCGGGACGCGGACCCACGAGGCTCATGTCACCGCGCAGGATGTTCCAGAACTGCGGTAGCTCGTCCAGACTCAGCTTGCGCATCAGCGCGCCGATCGGAGTGCAACGAGCGTCACGCTCACCGGCCCAGACCGGCCCGCTGGCAGCCTCCGCGTCCATGCGCATCGAGCGGAACTTCAACAACTCGAACGCCCTGCCGTCCAATCCCATGCGCTGTTGCCGGTACAGAATCGGTCCCGCCGACGTGAGCCGCACCGCGATGGCGATGAGCGGATACAGCGGCGCCAGCAGCACAAGGCAGCCCAGCGCCACGACGATGTCGAAGCCCCGCTTCAGTATCGCCGGAAACCCCTCCATCGGGATGCGTGACAGGTTGATGATCGGGACCCCGTCGAGGTCTTCGACTCCGGCCCCTAGGGTGATGTACTGCAGCAGGTCGGGCACGACCTTGACCTCGACGATCTCGTTCTTGACCGCCCGCAACAGCTGCAGGATCTGCTCGTGTGCCGATAGCGGCAGGGCGACGTAGAGCTGGTCGATCTGGCGCTCTCGCAGCAGGTGCTCGGCCTCGTCGAACGCGCCAACCACCGGGACTCCCCGGTAGCTCTGGTTCTCGCCGGCGTCTCCGAGCATGCCGATGACCTTGAATCCGAACTCCTCGTGCAGGCGCATCTTGTCGATGACCGTACGCGCCAAGGGCCCCGTCCCCGCAATCAGGACCCGCTTGAGGTTGCGTCCGGAGCGGCGCAAGTGATCGGCCCATCGCTGTTGCAGCACGCGTCCGGCGAGCACTGCACTCACGGCACCGAGCCAGAAGAACACCATGAACCAGCGTGACACGGTGAAACGGACGACGGGGACCATCTCGGTGCCGCCGGCGCTCAGCGCCACCGGTATGAACTCTTCGGGCCGGTAGAACAAGGACACCAGCGCCGCTACCAGAACCATCCCGAAGCTCAAGACGCTGGCAA